>PEYH01000005.1:4009-4229 GCA_002774465.1 Parcubacteria group bacterium CG08_land_8_20_14_0_20_43_9 | reverse complement strand
CTGATGGAAGAAATAAAAACTATCAGCATAGACCACTCCCTTTATCCCAAACTTTTGAAAGAAATAATTGACCCGCCAAGGGTCTTGTATTATAAGGGAAGTTTAGATTTTGGCAGCGATATTATAGTGGCTATTGTGGGCACGAGAAGGTGCTCTGACTACGGCAAACAGGCCGTTACCGGCATTGCCTCCGGCCTTGCCCAAGCCGGATTAACGATTG
>PEYH01000005.1:0-3990 GCA_002774465.1 Parcubacteria group bacterium CG08_land_8_20_14_0_20_43_9 | reverse complement strand
CGTTGATTCCATTGCCCACCAAACCGCTTTGGACTATAATTCCAGAACAATCGCTGTGCTGGGAACAGGGCTTGATGAAGCGAGCATTTATCCTCCGGAAAACCTCGGCTTATCCAGAAAAATCATTGAAAACAAAGGAGCTATTATTTCAGAATATCCCTCGGGGGTAAAGGCCAATAAGTGGAATTTCCCCCAAAGAAACAGGATAATTTCCGGAATCAGCCGGGCAGTGATAGTCATAGAAGCCAAAGAACGTTCAGGCGCCTTGATTACCGCCGGCCACGCTCTTAAGCAAAAAAGAATGGTTTTCGCCCTGCCCGGCTCAATTTATTCCCTGAATTCCAAGGGATGCCATCATCTTATCAAGCAGGGAGCAAAATTGATTGACAGCAGCCAAGATATTTTTGAAGCGTTCGGAATTGCACCAAAGATGGCCAGACAAAACGCTAAGGCCGGAACAGCTGAAGAAATTCAGATATTAGAAATCATAGGGAATGAGGCCCTGCATATCAATAAAATAATTGAGGCAACCGGATTGCCCCCGGCAAAGATAAACGCCTGCTTGATTAATCTGGAAATGGCCGGGATAATAAAAAATCTTGGGAGCAACGTATTCATCATAAAAAACGAATGGCAAAATTAGTTATTGTAGAAAGCCCTACCAAAGCAAGGACTCTCGGCAATTTTTTAGGCAAGGAGTACGAACTCGCTGCCAGCTTTGGCCATATCAGGGATTTGCCCAAGTCCAATCTTGGTATAGATATTGAAAATAATTTCACCCCCCAGTACATTATCCCGACTAAATCAAGAAAAACCGTCAATTCTTTGAAAAAACTGGTCAGCGGTTCGTCAGAAACCATATTGGCCACTGACGAGGACAGGGAAGGCGAGGCGATTGCTTATCATCTTAAAGAAATTTTGGGGCTGAAAAATTACCAAAGAATCGTTTTTCATGAAATAACCGAAAGAGCGGTTAAAGAGGCCTTGAAAAATCCCCGCCAGCTTTATGAGAGCGTAGTGGATGCGCAAACAGCAAGAAGGGTTTTAGACAGAATCGTTGGTTATAAATTGTCCCCTCTTTTATGGAAAAAAGTCGCTCGCGGACTTTCCGCCGGCAGGGTTCAATCAGCGGCAGTCCGTTTGATTGTGGAAAGAGAAAGAGAAATTGAAAAATTCAAGGCAGAAGAATACTGGAGCGTTATCGCTTCGCTCAAAACAAAAAACGAAAAAGGCAAAGCGCAAAATAATAATGGAAAAACAGAAAATGAATTTGAGGCCGGCTTGATTAAAAAAGATGATAAAATAATTCCCAAACTAGGGATTAAGACGCAAAAAGAAGCAGAAGAAATCGTAAATGATTTAAAGGGCGCTGTTTTTGAAGTCAAAACAATTGAGAAAAAATCAGTCAAAAGAAATCCTTTGCCTCCTTTCACCACAAGCACCCTTCAACAAACTGCCGGCCAAAAATTGGGAATAAGCTCCCAAAAAACAATGTCATTGGCCCAGAATCTTTATGAAAGAGGGCTTATTACGTATCATCGGACTGATTCTCTCAATCTTTCCTCTGAATCGGTTTTCGCGGCGAAAGAATACATTATCGAAAATCTCGGAGAACGATACTGGCCCGGCTTTCCGCGAAAATACAAAACAAAAAGCAAAGGAGCCCAGGAAGCGCACGAGGCAATCAGGCCGTCCAATCCGCAGAACAACCATAAAAAAATCAACTTGGAAAGGCCGCAGGCAAGACTTTATGGCTTGATATGGTCAAGGTTTATGGCCAGCCAAATGAGTGAAGCGGTCTTTGATTCCACTGATGTCAAAATCAAGGCAGAAACACTAAGGGGCCAAAACCCCGACAGCCAATATCTCCTTCAGGCCAAGGGGCAGACGTTAAAATTTGACGGATTTCTCAAAATTTATCCGCTGCAATTCGGCGAGAACGAAATTCCCGAGATGGAAGAAAAAGAAACTTTGGATTTAATAAAATTGACGCCTTCCCAGCACTTTACCCAACCGCCTTCCCGCTATAACGAACCGTCCCTGATTAAAACGCTGGAACTGAATGGGATCGGCCGACCATCCACTTATGCTCCGATTATTTCAACCATCCAAAAAAGAAACTATGTTTTCAAAAACGAACAGAAAAGATTCCAGCCATCAGAGATCGGGACAGTGGTGAACGATTTGCTGGTCAAGCACTTCCCTGAAATCGTGGACATTAAATTTACCGCTAAAATGGAGGCGGATTTGGATGGAGTTGCAGAAGGCAAAGAAAAATGGCAGAAAGTGGTGGGGGATTTTTACTATCCGTTCGCCGAGACATTGTCCAAAAAAGAAAAAGAGCTTTCCAAGCAGGAAATCGCGGAGGAAAAAACCGACAAAATCTGCCCGACTTGCGGGGCGGAAATGATAATAAAGCTGGGAAGATTCGGGAAATTTTATGCCTGCACTAATTTTCCAAAATGCCGATATACGGAATCATTGAAAGATAATAAATTAGGAATACCCTGCCCAAAATGCGGGCAGGGAGAAATTACCGAAAAACGGACTAAAAGAGGAAAAATATTTTACGGGTGCGATAAATTTCCGAAATGCGACTTTGCTCTGTGGGACAAGCCGACCGGAGAAAAATGCGAAAAATGCGGAGCCCTGATGGTAATAACAAAAAGAAGGCAAACAAAATGCTCCAATAAAGAGTGCGAGAAAAACGTCAAGAAGGTTGAAAAATAGCATTAGATTTGGTAAACAGATAAGTTAAGTGCGCCGGGGTGGTGAAACTGGCAAACACGATGGATTCAAAATCCATTGCCCGCAAGGGCTTGAGGGTTCAACTCCCTCCCCCGGCACATTCGCTCCGCTTAAATTAAAAATTAAATATTTGGAAACCTTGTTTTGGAAACCTGGTTTCCAAAACAATTATAACGCGCGGGAGATGACTTCTTCGGCTAACTGTTTGAAGGCGCGGGAGGCGCGGGAATTGGGAGCGGATTTCAAAATCGGCTCCTTTGATTCCGTTACTTGAGACAGAATGGCGGTTCTGGGAATAACGGCATTGTAGATATATCCGGAAAATTCATTTTTCATTGCCTTGGAAACAGTCCTTGAAATCCTGCTTCTCCAGCCATACATTGTCAGAACCGCGCTGATTTCTTTTTCTTTTAATTGTCCGATGGAGCGAATCATTGAAGTCAGCTGATGGGCGCTTCTCAAAGCCAGATACTCTGACTGAATGGGAATCATAATTTCATCAGCCGCGTAAAGCGCGTTAAGGGTAAGCATATTGAAATCCGGGCAAGTGTCTATTATCACGAAATCGTAATCCTCTTCCATTTTTTCAATCGCTTCCTTAAGCCGTCCTTCCGGCTTGCGGAGTTGCCTGATTTTTCCAATGACGGAGATTAATTCCGGAAAAGAGGGCATAATATCAAAAGCAAAATACGGCGTGCTTTTCACCGCCAGTTTCGGCCTGACTTTTTGCAGTAAAACATCACCCACATAATTGGGGCTGCTTTTGATTCCCAAAGAAAAAGTGGCGTCTCCCTGCGGAGTCATATCAATAAGCAGAACTCTTTTCCCGAGCGCGGACAGAAACATCGAAAGATTGACAGCCACATTGGTCTTGCCTGTTCCGCCTTTCAAATTTGCTAAAGCAATAATTTTCGGCATTATTTCAGATTAGTATATTTCCCTTAAAAATACAACAAAGTTTGACTTTGTAGAAATTTTATGTTAGTATCCAAATTACTCTCGCTTTTCTAGTATACATTTCGCCTATCGTATCGCATAGCAGACCCCAAAAGGGTCCCAGGGGGAGAGAGAAATGAGAAAGGTCCTACTGGTCGGCGTACCCATAGGGGCGCGCGAACAAGTAGAAAGGGTTCGCCCCAGCGATTGCGAGATTGCTGTGAGTGAGACCTGCAAGGCCGGGCTGAATCAATTCCAGCAGGAACGCTCGGACATTGTGCTCGTCAATGCGCGCATGTCTGACGG
>PEYH01000044.1 GCA_002774465.1 Parcubacteria group bacterium CG08_land_8_20_14_0_20_43_9 | reverse complement strand
ATGGCGACACCGACAATGGCGGCAATCAGACCGATGACCCAGAATCTCATGGTAATTTTGTAATGGGGCCAGCCCTTGGCTTCAAGGTGATAATGGATGGGCGCGGCTAAAAAGATTTTTCGTTTGAGGAATTTTTTTGACAATTGCTGAAGAATCACCGACCCGGCCTCTGCCACCAAAAGAATCCCGATAACCGGCAGAACCAAGACCGAATCAGTCAGGAAGGCCACCACCGTCAGGGCGGTGCAGAGCCCCATTGTTCCGGATTCGCCCATATAAAAGCGGGCTGGCGGGATATTGAACCACAGGAAAGCGAGCAGGGCGCCGGCCACTACTGCGCAGAAAGCAGCTAAGTCAATTTGCCCTCTAAACAAGGCGATAATGGCGTAAGCGCCGAAGATGGTGGAAAAACTGCTCCCGGCCAATCCGTCTATGCCGTCAATCACTCCGCCCGAGTACACGGCCATCATTACAAAGACGAAGACAGGGATATACCAGACCCCGATCAGAAAATCGCCGTTTCCCGGAATATGCAAACTGGTCCAGCCGAGTTTATAGAAAAACCACCATCCGCCTATCAGTCCGATTAAAAAAACCGAAGCCAAGCGGCATTTCAAACTTAGCCCTCCGCCGATATATTTGCCCTTGCCTCTTACCTGGAGCAAATCATCTATCAGTCCGACAATGGAAGCAGAGACCATGGCGAATAAAGGCAGCCAGGTCTGGGAACGGCTTAAAAAATTTAATTTTTGAAGTATTGTGCCGTCAAATTCGGTCAAAAGGAAAAAGACAATTGCTAAAATCGGCGGGATTGTCCAGATAAGAATTCCTCCCAAGCGCGGGGTTTTAATTTCTTTTTCAGCGTGGAATTTTTTGAAGACCGGCATTTCTTTCCCGTCTATTGATTTTTCCCGGCCGGTTTTTTTCCAAAGTTTATATTTGTAGAGAAAATGGGTGAGAAAAGGAGTGGCCAAGATGGCGGCGATAAAAGAAATAGCGCCCAATATCAGGATTTTCAGGACATTGAAAGCAAGGTCTGCTGTCTGGAGATTTTGGATAATGTTTGCGCCTACCATACGAAAGCGGAGTTAATCCAGTTAATAATATTTTCCATATCCTTAAAACGGTCGCTCGACCCCAGTATTATATTGATGACATGCCCCCCGTTTTTGGGCTGGGGCATTATAACCAAAAGACATTGGCCGGCAATGGGCGTCTGGCCCGTCTTGGCTCCGAAAGTGTCCGGGAATTCATTTAGCAGCTTATTGGTGTTCACTGCCTTATGATGAAACCTTTCGTCAGCCAGAGTAATGTCATATTCGTCTTTCCTGGTAATTTCAAATATCTTCGCCACTTCCGGATTTTTATCCGCTTCCTGGAGGATATATTTGACAAGCATAGCCAAATCATTGGCAGTTGAGTAGTTGTATCCTTCGCCCGGGTAATCCGGGTCTAAACCGATGGGGTCAATAAAATGTGTATGTTTTAACCCGATTTTTTCGGCTTCCTCGTTCATAAGAGACACGAATCGCTGTTCACCCATAATTTCCGCCAAAGCCCGGGCCGCATCATTGCTTGATTCAATGAGTATTGAATGGAGCAATCGTTCAACCGTGAATTTTTCTCCCATTCCGAATCCGCCGATATTTTCTTCTGTTTCCACTGCTCTTTGCGATATGGCTGTTATTTGGTCAAGCTCGTAGTTTTTCAGGGAGATATAAGCGGTCAGAAGCTTGGTCAAGCTGGCAATGGGCATTATCTGGTCAGGCGATTTGTCAAATATGGTTCGCGGATTGCCGGAATTGGTCACTAAACTGATGGCTGATTTGGCATTTAGTCCGCCCAGCTCCCCCATTTTCCAATTCCTGAACGGTTTTAGAAAAGAATAATCAACTGGCGCGCTTGCTATTGCCGCGGTATAAATGCTTTCTGTTTTTTTCCAATAAAGATATTCATTGGCCATTCTTCCCAAGGCAACGCTCCCCAAAATCAGGGCGAGCAATAATCCTCCGGCCACAATGTTCTTGGCCGGCAACAGATTAAACTTAAATTTTGCCTTTGGACTCCAGGTTTCCAAATTCATTTTTTTATTATCTTAATCCCCAGTTCTCTTAGCTGGTTTTCTGAAACAAAAGACGGAGCGTCCATTACCGAGGCGACGCCTGAAGTGGCAGTCGGGAAGGCGACTGTTTCCCTGATGCTTTTTTCATTTAAAATTGTTTGCAATAATCGGTCAAACCCCGCGGCAATTCCTCCGTGAGGAGGAACGCCGTATTCAAACGCTTCCATGATATGTCCGAATCTTTCTTCCACCGCCTCCGGAGCGTGTCCCAGCGTTTCAAAGACCTTTTTCAAAACCTCTTTTTGATGTGTTCTTATAGAGCCGCCCATTATCTCTACGCCGTTTAGCGCCAAATCGTATTGTTTTGCCCTGAACCCGAGAAGTTCTTTTCTGCCTTTGGGACCTCTTAAATCCTCAACGCTCATCTTTTTAAATTTTTTAAGGTCTTCGTCCGCGAGCGCGGTGAACGGATGATGAACCGCGTCAACAGAGCCGTCTTCAAGCACTTCAAACATCGGAAAATCTTTTACCCAGCAAAAAGCCAGGCATCCGCCTTCTTTGTCCTTTCTTAAATCCGGCTTATCGCTTTTGTATTTTTTCATCGCCTCGGCGTAAGTGATTCTGGGGAACGGCTTTTCCTGTATTTTTTTGTTGAAAACTTTTTCCGTTAAATCAATCATCATTTCCTCTATTAAACTCAAAACATCTTCCTGCTCAACAAAACTCATTTCTATATCCACTTGGGTATGTTCAAAAAGGCGGTCGGCTCTCAAGTCCTCGTCCCTAAAAACATGGGGGAATTGAAAATATTTTTCAATACCCGCCACCATCAGCAGTTGCTTATACTGCTGGGGGCTTTGGGGCAGGGCGTAAAATTTGCCTGTTTGCAAGCGGGAGGGCACCAAAAAATCCCTTGCTCCTTCGGGCGTGGATTTGGTTAAAATCGGAGTTTCTATTTCTAAAAATCCCTTGCCGCCTAAAAAGTTCCTGATAAAGTTAGCGGCTTTTTGCCGGGCAATCAGATTATTTTTCATTCGCCCCCTTCTTAAGTCAAGGTATCGGTATTTTAACCGCTTTTCTTCTTTAATTTGATAGCCGTCGTCATCAATCGGGAAAGGCAGGGTTTTGGCTTCGGACAGGACCTTGATGGCTTCGGCAGACATTTCTATTGTCCCTGTTTCAATATTTTTGTTTTCCGTATTGCCTTCGCGTTTTTTGATAAGGCCGGTTATTTCCACCACCCATTCGGGCCGCAGTTTTTTTGCCGTTTCCAAAGCCGGTTTGTTCAAATTAGGCAAGAAAACCACCTGCAGAATGCCTGACTTGTCGCGCAAGTCAATGAAAATCAGTTTGCCGTGCGAGCGGTATGTTTGGACCCAACCCATTACCCTTACCTCTTCTCCTATATGTTTTAGCGTTTCTTCTATGTATGTTCTTTTCATTTTTTTGTGTTTTTGAACGATTATTAGCGATTATTTATTTTACCTGAAATCAAAAAAATTTCCAGTTGATAATATAAACAATATGAATAATCGGCTTGACACCATGGTGCAAATGTCGTTTTTTTAGCGCGCATTGAGAAAAATTGTCTTTTTGGTATAATAACAGAAAAATATGCAGAAACAATACGATTTTAAAAAACAGGAATTGAAATGGCAAAGATTTTGGGAAAAAGAGGGCTTGTATAAATTCAGTCCCCAAAAAGCGGGAAAAGTTTTTTCCGTTGACACCGACCCCCCGACTTTGAGCGGGAAAATGCATCTCGGCCATGTTTCTTCCTATACTCACGAAGATATAATCGCCCGCTATCGCCGGATGAAGGGAGAAAATGTCTATTTTCCCTTTGGCGTTGATAATAACGGTCTGCCTACGGAAAAACTGGTTGAATCAATCAACAGCGTTACTCTTTTTGAAGTGGGTCGCAAAAATTTTGTCCAACTTTGCCAGAAAACAATCAGCAAAATTTTGCCGGAATTTGTTTTCGGCTGGAAGAGAATCGGCGCGTCCTGCGATTTTTCCAATATCTATTCAACCATCAGTCCGGAGGCGCAGAAGATAAGCCAGCAGCGTTTTCTGGAACTTTTCAAACAGGGCCGGATATACCAGAAAGAATCCCCTACTCTTTTTTGTCCGGCTTGCCAGACCGCCATTGCCCAAGCCGAGCTTGAGGACAAGGAAGAGCAAACTGTTTTCAACGACATATATTTTGGACTTGAAGACGGAGGGAAAATAGTGATTTCCACCACCCGGCCGGAATTGCTGGCCAGTTGTGTGGCTGTTTTTGTTCATCCGCAGGACAAGAGACATAAGAATTTAATCGGGAAAACCGCTATTGTTCCGCTTTTCGGGCAAAAAGTTGAAATTTTGGCAGACGATAAAGTGGATAAAGAGAAAGGGAGCGGAATTGTAATGTGCTGCACTTTCGGGGACGCCGCTGATTTGGATTGGTATTTTAAGTATAAATTACCGTTAAGGATATCCATAACCAGGCCGGGAGAGCTTAATGAGCTGGCCGGCGAATTTAAGGGATTTTCATCAAAAATAGCGCGCAAGATGATTTTGGAAAAATTGAGAGAAAAAGGCCTGTTGGTTTCGCAAAAAGCCATCAGCCATTCGGTCAATGTCCACGAGAGATGCGGAACTGAAATAGAAATACTGCCTACCAAACAATGGTTTATCAAATATCTTGATTTAAAAAAGCAATTTCTGGCCCAGTCAGATAAATTGAATTGGCATCCGCAATATATGAAAGTGCGGTTGGATAATTGGATTAAGGGTTTGCGTTGGGATTGGTGCGTTTCCAGGCAAAGATATTTCGGCATTCCCATACCGGTTTGGCGCTGTAAGAAATGCGGGAAAATCATAACGCCCTCAATGAAGGCCTTGCCTGTTGACCCTCTTCATTCAAGTCCGGGCAAAAAGTGCGGCTGCGGAAGCAGCGAGTTTATTCCGGAGACCGATGTTTTGGACACTTGGGCCACCAGTTCCCTTTCCCCCCAAATCGCCCTGTCTCTTATAAAAGATAAAAAGGCAAGAGAAAAGATGTTTCCTATGTCTTTGCGGCCCCAGGCCCATGATATTATCAATTTTTGGCTGTTTTATACTCTTGCCCGTTCTTATCTGCATTATGAAAAGATTCCTTGGCGCGATGTTTTTATCTCCGGTCATGTTCTTGATTCCAAGGGCGAGAAAATGTCCAAGTCCAAGGGCAACGCGGTTGACCCGGAAACCATTCTGGAAAAGTACGGCGCTGACGCAGTGCGTTATTGGGCAGGGAAAGCCGGGATGGGAGATGATTTCAGATTCAGCGAAGAAGAGATTCGGCAAGGCAAAAGAACCGCTACCAAGATTTGGAACGCTTCGCGCTTCGCTCTTATGCATCTGGAGAATTATTCGCTGAAAAATGAAGACAGCCGATATCTGGAAGACGAAGACAAATGGATTTTTGCGAAATTGAACAAAGCGGTCAAAGAATACATTGTTAAGATGGATAATTACCAATACCCGAGAGCGATAGAGATGGCGGACAGCTTTTTCTGGAAAGATTTCTGCGACAATTATTTGGAAATCGTGAAATCGCGGGTTTATGAACCGAAAAATAAAGAAACATTAAGGGCAGCCCGATTCACAATTTACAAAATTATTTTAGGGACATTGAAACTCTACGCGCCCTTTATGCCTTTTGTCACCGAGGAGGTGTATCAGGATTATTTCCGCAAAACGGAAAAGGCAAAGAGTATTCACCTGACTCTTTTGCCGTTAATAGACAAAAAATTGGTTTTTCCTTCTGTGGCCAATGATTTTGAACAAGTCATAGATGCCATTGCTCAAATCAGAAAATACAAATCAGAACACCGGCTCTCGATGAAAGCGGAGGTGGAATCAATATCAATAAAAGCGAAAAATAAGGCGAAAATAAAAAAATACTTGCCCTTGATTAGCAAACTAATGTCAGTAGGAAAAATCGAGTAAGCTATTTTTTCTTTTTTAGTTTTTCTAAATCTGTCCTACTAATACCCGCTTCTCTTAAAATACTCATTATTGTTCCTTTGGGCAGGTCTTTTATGTGATAAGGAATCACTGCTCTTTTTTGAGTTTCTGGATGATAAAAAACAAAATGACTCCCAGTAGTATGGTCTAATCGGAAGCCAAGCTTCTTAAGAATTTGTACTAATTTTTTAGAGGTTAATGCAGAAAGCTTAGGCATTGGCCGAGGCCTTTTTAATTTCTACCGAAGTAAAAAAGCTTTCTTTGTCAGTGGGGATAGATTCTTTGTGTTTTTTCAGAGAGGCGAGATATCCCTTAATAGCGTCAACAGCCATTTTTTTTGCTTCCTGAAGAGTGCGGCCGTAGGTAACGCATCCAGGTAGGCTGGGAACAATTACCGTAAACCCACCCTCTGGTTCTCCGCGAAATATTGCATTATAATTAAGATTTCTATTCATAGTTTTATTCTAATGGAATCATTTTTATTGTCAACGGCAATTTTCGGGCTTTTGACAACTTCACAAATTAATATTCAATTCTCATTGCTTGTTTGACCAGAGATAGGGTTTCGGCAAATCTCAAGAGCTAATCAGATTAATCTATTAGATTTTCCGAGATTTTTTCTAATTCTCAAAAGGGGTGGTTCAATTTTTGGCAAATCTTCTTTAATCGTTTTCCACAATACCGCTTTATTCACTCCAAAATATTCGTGGATTAATTTATTGCGCATTCCTGCCATTATTTTCCAAGGAATATCATGGTACCGCTTTTTAATATTCGTTGGCATTCGCCTTGACGCTTCTCCTATGATTTCAAAATTTCTGATAACCGCATCCATGACCATAGAATTTTCGCAGAATTTTTTGAATGTTAAATTCGTAGTATAGCCCTCAATCTTGCCGACCGCTTCAATTATATCATCTAAATGAAGAGAGTAATCTCTTTCAGGCATAAATGGTCTCTTTAATTATTCGTTTTTTAATTTGCGGCCTTAAAGAATCTTTCATTACTAAATCAACTTTTATTCCCAATCGTTCCTTTAGAAAGTTTTCGAGCTCGATGAAAGAGAATAATCCTACAGGGGCGTAAAATTCCACTAAAATATCTAAATCGCTTGTCCTTTTTTCTTCCCCTCTTGCAAAAGAACCGAAAACCCCGATTTTGTTTACATTAAATCGCTTTTTCAATATGGGCCTTATTTCCCTAAGCGTTTTTTGGGCTTCTTTGATTTTTTTCATAATTTTATCATAAGCAATTTTCGGGCTTTTGATAACTTCACAAATCAATAATCAATTCTCATTGCTTGCTTGACCAGGGATAGGGTTTCGGCCGCTCTTTTTCGGGTCTTTTTCCTTCCCTGCTCCAAAATCTCGTCAATAAGTTTTGGTTTTTTGGCATACTGGCTTCTTTTTTTGCGGATTGGGTCTAAAAATTCGTTAAGCATTTCTGCCAGTTGTTTTTTGCAGGCAACGCAGCCGATTTTTCCCGCTTCGCACAATGGTTTTATCTCCTTCGCCTTTTCCGGAAAAAAGGCCAGATAATATTGATAAATATTGCAAATTTCCGGTCTGCCCGGGTCATCAATGCGGATTTTTTTGGTATCAGTAATCGCTTTCATCACTTTCTCCTCCACCACTCCCGGACTGTCAGACAAAAAGATGGCATTGTTTCTCGATTTGCTCATCTTTTGGCCGTCTAAGCCGGGCAAAGTCGGGGTCTGGCTCAAAATCGCTTCCGGCATTGGGAACACTTTTCCGAACAAGCGGTTAAAGGTGGCGGCAATTTCCCGCGTAATTTCAAGGTGGGGCAGTTGGTCTTTGCCCACCGGCACCGCATCGGCTCTGACGACTAGGATATCCGCTGCCTGCGAAACCGGATAACTGATAAAGCCCAAACTTGCTTTTTTCGTGCCAGAGGCCCTTATTTCTTCCTTGACCGTCGGGTTTCTCTCCACCCGCGCCATTGTTATCAGCATTGAAAAAAGAAACGTCAATTCCGCGATTTCCGGTATTTGGGATTGGACAAAAATCGTTGATTTATCAGGGTCGATGCCCACCGACAGATAATCCAGCACTATTTCTTTGATATTTTTCTTTATATTCTCCGCTTTGGACAATTGGTCTGTCAAAACCTGATAGTCGGCAATGATAAAATACGAGTCGTATTTGTCTTGAAAATCCACCCTATTTTTAAGCGAACCGACATAGTGGCCCAGATGAAGGGGCCCGGTCGGCCTATCCCCTGTTAAAATAGTTTTTCTCATTTATTGATTATTGAATAATTTGATTTTTTCTTCCACTTTATCCTGAATATCTTTTATCACAAAAGGCAGGATTTCATAGGGCTTGAAGGTTGATTTTTTCAAATGCCTTAGCATTGATTTTTTCCAGACCTCCCTCAATTCAGTATTGATGTTTACTTTCACTATTCCGTTTTTAACGGCTTTTTTAATGTCACTGTCATCTGTCCCGGACCCGCCGTGCAGAACCAAAAAGACATTAAGTTCTTTGTTGATTTTTTTCAATAAATCAATATTTAATCGTATCTTGTTTCGGTAAGTTCCGTGAACATTGCCGATATTTATTGCCAAAGAATCAATCCCGGTGGTTTTGACAAATTCTTTCGCTTTCTCTATGTCCTCATAAAAGGATTCGTCTATTTTAAAATTTTTGTTATGAACCTCTGAACCTCCTTTGATTGATTTTATCTCGCCTTCCACTAAAATTCCTTTTTTGTGCGCGGATTCAACGATTTTTCTCGCCTGCTTTATGTTTTCCTCAAATTTCAAGCCCGAGCCGTCAAAATGAATGGAATCATATCCGGATTGAATGGCTTTTTTGATGACATTTATATTTTTCCCATGGTCTAAATGCAGGAAAATATGAGGATAAGATTTTTTGAAATTCTTCATAAAATCAGCAATTCCTTCAATCCCCAGAAATGCCGCCTCGCTTTCGCTCGTCCCGAATATCACGGGAACCTTATGCTCGCGAATGGCCCCGAATATCCCGTTGAATTGGGTGATGGTGGAAAAGTTGAATTGCCCTATCGCCCGCTTTTCTTTCCGGGCTTTCTGCAAAAAATATTTAAGGGATTTGTTCTTAGAGCTCATATTTTTCAATCTTAATTTTGCGGTATTTTTGCCCCGCCTTTAACAATCCGTTCTTAGCCCCCCATTGGCTGACGCAG
Organism: Parcubacteria group bacterium CG08_land_8_20_14_0_20_43_9; assembly: GCA_002774465.1. Lineage (GTDB taxonomy): Bacteria > Patescibacteriota > Minisyncoccia > Minisyncoccales > PEYH01 > PEYH01. Next base: position 5,758 of record PEYH01000044.1, on the reverse strand, counting down.
GCGGCAGTATTGGCGCTTCCGAGCTGAATGGCCTCGCCTACTCCCATTTTCTTGATTAACCCGGTTACCAGTCCGGAGCCAAAGGCGTCACCTGCTCCGGTCAAATCAGCGATTTTACTTCTTAAGGCCTCTCCTTTATAAACAAAGCGGCCGTCAAAAGCCATTAAGCCAGGTCCTCCGCCAGTCACGAATAATCCTTTTAAGTATGGCTTTATTTGGCGGAAAATATCTTCTATTTTTTGGCGTCCGAAAATCAATTCTGTTTCTTTTTTATTTGTCAATAAAACATCAATCTTGGGCAAAATCTTTGTAATGTCCTTTTTGTCCAGCTCAATTTGCTCTTTGCCCGGATTGAAAGCCACTCTTATCTTATTTTTATAAGCAAAATCAATTATTTGTTTTGTTTTTCTGGCGCCTTCGCCCGAAAGGGGGGCTAAATAAAACCAGTCCGCCCTCAATTTATTAAGATTGAAATTTTTGGGAACATAATTTGAAGCGTCTCGGTAAGCCAGAATAACCTTGCCTTTTTCCTTTTTACTAAGAATCACGGAATGGTTTGTCGTTTTGCCAGCCAGAGAACTCAAAAATTCTGTTGATATTTTATATCTTCTTAAATCCAAGAGCACGGAAAATCCCGCATAGTCCTTGCCCACACTGCCGCAGAAAGCCGTTTTCAGGTCCTGCAAAGCAAAAGTTGCGGCGGCATTGGTCCCCCCTCCTCCGGTGCGGATAACTAATTTTTCCACTTCTATCTTGTCCCCCAAAGGAAAGCAGAATTTTTTGTCAAAAAATTCTTTGGAGAAAATAAAGATATCTTCGCTGGCAGACCCGAATGTTATCACATCGTATTTATTCATACTCTCTTATTGTTTTTTATCTTTCAAATTAACCAATGTCTTGACTACTGCGTCAGGGCTTAGAGACATTGATTCAATCCCCTCTTTTGCCAAAAATTCCGCAAAATCAGAGAAAGTGGACGGCGCCTCCCCGCAGATGCCGACATATTTTTTCCTTTCCCGGCATTTCCTTATCACGATTTTCAGGGATTCTTTGACCGCTTCGTTTCTCTCGTCGGCAATATGCGCAATCTGGGAGTTATCCCTGTCCATCCCTACTGTTAATTGAGTCAAATCATTGGAACCGATGCTCATTCCGTCAAAAATATCCAAAAATTTATCAGCTAAGATTACGTTAGACGGGATTTCGCACATCACATAAACCTTTAGTCCTTGTTCCCCTTGGCTAAGCCCGAATTTGTTCATTAAATCAATGACTTTCGCCCCTTCTTCGGGCGTCCGGCAGAATGGGACCATCACAGAAACATTTTTCAGTCCGAAGACATCCCTGACCCTTTTAATGGCCTCGCATTCCATATTGAAAGCAGGCACGAATCTTTCATCATAATAACGCGAAGCGCCCCGCCAGCCGAGCATGGGATTTTCCTCAATCGGCTCGTATTGCTGTCCGCCTATCAGCTGGGCGTATTCATTGGTCTTAAAATCGGAGAATCTGACGATGACTTCCCGCGGATAAAAGGCGGCGGCGATTTGCCCGACGCCCTCGGCCAGTTCTTTGACGAAATATTCTTTTTTGTCTTTATGCTCCACGGTTATTTCTTCTATCTGCTTTTTTATTTTTTTATCCTTTAATTTGTTAAAATTATACAGGGCCATTGGATGGCATTTGATTTTTTGGGCAATAATGAACTCTTCCCGCGCCAAGCCCACTCCCTGCACCGGCAGGAAAGATGTTTTGAAAGCCAGTTCCGGCGCCCCGATATTAACGCTTATCTTTACTTTGGTTTTCGGCACCTTTTTAAGATTATATTCTTTGACTTGATAAGGAACTTTGCCAAGGAAGATTCTTCCCTTCAGCCCCTGGGTGCAATCAACTGTTATGTATTGTCCTGTTTTCAAAACCTTGGTCGCTTTTTCAGTGCCGACAATGCAGGGTATTCCCAATTCTCTGCTGACAATTGCGGCATGAGCGGTTTTTGAGCCCTCGTCCGTAACGATAGCCGAAGCCATTTGCATAACCGGCACCCAATCAGGGTCGGTCATTTTGGTGACCAAAATCTCCCCTTTCTTAAATTCATTCATCTTCTTTACATCAAAAATTATTCGCGCCTTGCCCTCGCCTATTTTATCGCCGATAGCAATGCCTTTGAGAACCGGCTCTGTTTTGGCGCTGATGGAATATTCGGTATAAATTGTTTTTGCTTCAGAGCGATGAACTGTTTCCGGCCTTGATTGAACGATAAAAAGTTTCCCGGTTTTCCCGTCTTTGGCCCATTCCAAATCCTGGGGCATCCATTTTTTATTCAGGCCGGAGTAGTAATCCTCAATTTTGCACGCCCATTTTGCCAAAGTCAGAATATCGCTGTCGGACAAAGAAAATTTTAATTGCTGTTCTCTTTTGACCGAAACTTCTTTCAGCCCGCCCTTGGCGCCGTAAACGAGCTTTTTGGTTTTTCTGCCGAGGTTTTTTACAATTATTGATTTATAACTCTCTTTAAGAGTCGGCTTAAAGACGAAAAACTCATCAGGGGTAATTTTCCCTTTGACAATCATTTCCCCCACTCCCCAGATGGAATTGATTAAAACCACGCCGGGGAAGCCGGTTTCCGTATCCAAGGTGAACATCACGCCAGAGGAGCCGATTCCGGAATTGACCATTTTTTGCACTCCCACAGACAGGGCAATCTGCAAATGGTCAAAGCCCTTTTCCTGCCTGTAAGCAATGGCCCGGTCAGTGAAAAGAGACGACACGCATTTTTTTACCGCTTTCAGAACCTCCTGTTCCCCTTTAATGTTCAAATATGTTTCTTGTTGACCCGCGAAACTCGCGGCTGGAAGGTCTTCCGCAGTCGCGGAACTGCGCACTGCCACCGCGATATCTTTTTCCTTGTAGATTTGGCAAAGTTTTTTGTAATATTTTACAATCTTTCTTTTCAATTTTTCCGGGATTTCCGCGCCCAAAATCAGTTCCCTGCATTTTTTGCCGGTTGCTTGCAGATTATTAATGTCATTGGGTTTGTAACTTTTGAAAACTTCTTTTAACCGGTCATAAACCCCGGTTTCTTTCAAAAAAAGGAAATAGGCGCGGGAGGTAAGGGCAAAGCCGTTGGGGATATTTATTCCTTCCGGAACCAAATGTCTGAACATTTCTCCGAGTGAAGCATTTTTGCCGCCCACCAAGGGGACGTCCTTTATGCCGATATTCTTGAACCAAACAATGTATTTTTTAAGCATATTGATAAATCAAAATGATTTTCTTATTTAGCCGTTCTTACTAACGCCTTCATCGCCTCCACTGCTTCCAAGGGGTCTGAATAATTGGGAATTTTGTTTTTCTCCAATAATTTGACCGCTTTTTTAATGCTTTTTTCTCCCAGAAAAGCGGTAACAATCGGCTTGTTCTTGAACCTTTTTTTTGCTTCAATAACAATTTTAGCATTTTCCACGGACTTAGTCATTATTTGAACTGTTTGCAGAACAATCAATCCATGGACATTTTTTTGTTTTAACATTGAGTTGACGGCCAATTCGTAATCTTTGGTTGCGGCGTCGCCGATAATATCCAAAGGATTGTTTTGCGACCATCGGTCAGGCATTTTGAAAGCGGGTCTCGGCAAATCAATATTATTTTTACTGCAATAGTCAGCGGTTAAAATAGCCGCGCCCCCGCCGTTGGAAACTATAGCTATTCCGTTTTTGCATCTTGGCTGCCAGCTTAACGCTTTGGAAACGTTCAAGATCTGTTCTATGGAGTCAACTTCAATCAGTCCGGCCTGATTAAAGGCGGCAGAGTAAATTTCCGCCTGGCCAGCCAAAGCGCCCGTGTGAGAGCCAACCGCTCTGCGAGTTGCCTTTGTTTTTCCTCCCTTTAGAACCACTATTGGCTTGCGGATACTTTTAACTGCCTCAAAAAATCGCCGGCCGTTTTTCAGGCCCTCAAAATACAGGGCAATGACCTTTGTTTCAGGGTCATTTTTTGCCCAATTCAAGAAGTCGACCAAGGTCAGCCCGGCCTCATTGCCAGAAGAAATGAGGGCTGAAAAACTATGTGATTTGCCGGAAGAAGCGTCGATAATAGCGTCTATAAGGGCTCCGGATTGGGATATCAGGGTGATATCCCCCCTGTTCGGCGTCAAGGGCGCAAAAGAGGCGTTAAGCCCGGTAGGGGGCCTTAAAACGCCCAAGCAATTAGGCCCTACAAACGCTATCTTGGCGCGGCTTAAGGCCTGTTTTACCTTATCCTGCAGAAGGGCGCCTTTTCGTCCCATTTCAGCAAATCCGGAAGAAATAATGACAACGGATTTTACCCCTTTTTGGACGCATTCTTCAGTTATTTTCGGCACGATTTGCGCCGGCACAGCGATAACTGCCAAATCTATTTGTCCTTTTGCCGCCAAGACAGACGGCAAAGTTTTGATGCCAAAAACCTTTTTTCTGTTAGGATTTATCAGGCAAATTTTCCTCCCTCTTCTGGCGGCAAGCAAATTTTTTACCAATCCCCGGCCAACCGAGCCGGGCCGGTCAGTGGCGCCGATTACAGCGATTGTTTCGGGATTAAAAAGATAATCTAATTTTTTTAAACCAACGGCCGCAAGGTTCTGTTGGACGTCAGCAAGGCGGGCCCTTGAGATAATTTTGGCGTCAATAACCAGCGCCTCTTTTTTATTGGCGATTACCGGATTAAGGTCAATTTCTCTAATTTGTTTTTCATTGGAAATTATAGAAGAAAGGGATAATAAAATACTTTCTAATTTCAGGAGATTGACCGGCTCTTTCCCGCGAAAACCCTTAAGGATTTCAACTCCTTTGATTTCCCCTGTCATCTGCCTTGCTTCTTTGCGGGTGATGGGAGCCAGCCGGAAAGAAACATCTTTTAACACTTCTGTGAAAATGCCGCCAAGACCAAAGGCAATTATGGGGCCGAATACAGAATCCCTCTTGGCTCCGATAATAATCTGCTCGCCGGTAATCATTTTTTGTATGAGAATTTCGGTTTTTTTGGCTTTGGCGATTTTTTCAATCTTCGCCCAAGCAATTAGGAGTTCTTTTTCGTCTTTAATATCCACAATCACCCCTCCAATGTCTGTCTTGTGGATTATTTTTGGAGAAAATATTTTCAGGACGGCCGGAAATCCGTTTTGTTTTGCAAAAGAAACCGCCTCGTTTTTCGTTTTAACGATTTTTGCTTTTGCCTGCGGAATTTTGTATTTCGCCAGCAGATTATTTGTTTCCCCGAATCCCAAAAGCATATTCAATCATTGTATCCCATATTTTCAAAATTGAAAACAAAAACCGCCTATGCGGTTTTTAAAAAAAAGGGTGCCGGTTTTCGACACCCATCGACGGACTTTGTAGTGCGCTTCAGATGAGAGCGCGCCCAAAGACGCGAGCCCAGAACTTGTCCCGCTTGCTCCATACGGGCTTGCCCGTGTCGTAGCGGTAGTAATTGTTGCAAACCGGACAGTAGCCCGCATTTGGTCTTCCCCAAAAATCAGGGGAATCGCCCATCAACTCCACTTTTGGGTGGACGGGACAGTGCGTGGTTGGCGGCTGTGGCAGGGCGGACTTCTCCTACCTCCTTTCGCGAGGGCCTTTGTTCTGTTTTCAGATTATAGTGTTTTGATAAGAAAGTAAAGCAAAATCCGCCTGGCGGCGGATTTGTTTTTAGTTTTAGATTCTAATAACTCAATTTTATATCCAATTTTCCAGCAATTTGCTGAATCCATTTTTCGTGTCTGTCA
>PEYH01000048.1 GCA_002774465.1 Parcubacteria group bacterium CG08_land_8_20_14_0_20_43_9 | reverse complement strand
AGCTGGCATTTTGAAGAGAGCGGGAGAGGGTTTTCTTTCAGGGAGGACGAGCCCCTTGATATGAGATACAATCCTCAAGCCGATTCTTTAACCGCATTTGAGATAATAAACAGTTACAGCGAAGAGGAGATAGCAAGGATTTTGGGGGATTACGGCGGAGAAGGATTTTCTCGGATTATCGCCAGAAGGATAGCGGAGCAAAGGAAGGAAAAACCCATAAGAACGACATTTGATTTGGTGGAGATTATTTGGTCAGCCCTTCCTCCGCGTTACCAGAGGAAAAAGCTTCATCCTGCCACTAAAACCTTTCAAGCCTTGAGAATCGCGGTGAATTCCGAAATAGAAAATATAAAAAGAGGATTGGTGCAAGGAGCAGAGGTCTTGGCAAAAGACGGAAGAATAGCAGTAATCTCTTTTCATTCTCTGGAAGACGGGGAAGTAAAAAGATTTTTTAAAAGATGCCGCGAAATCCGCATATTTGAGATTATCAACAAGAAACCGATTATTCCAAGCGATGAGGAAATAAGCGTTAATCCGCGCTCAAGGTCGGCAAAATTAAGAGTAGCCAAAAAGATAATATGACAACTCGAGCCAGAAAAACTTCTATCAGAATGAGTTTAAGGTTTATTTGGGGCTTATCTATTTTTTTAATAATCGGGCTGATGGCGGTATGGGTTTTGCAAATGCAGGGTTTATCCCGCAATTGCGCCCGGGTTTCCGGCATCCAGGAAAAGTTGGCCGGCTTGCCGAAAGCAGATTTGAATAATTCTCTGTTGGCATCGGTTAAAGAGATCCCCGAACTGGACAAGATAGCCCAGAACCTGAATTTTGAAAGAATAGATAAGGTTCATTATATCAGAGCGTCAGAAACTACTGCCTTGGCGAGGTAATCTGCTTTGTTTGGGCCGCGCCCTGACAGACCATAATGAAGTTCGCAAGGATTTATATAATTTATTTCTTGGTTTTCCTTTTTGCGGCAGCCATCCTTGCCCGCTTATTCTTTTTGCAAGCAATAAACGGCGAGCTTTACAGGGCTTTGGCAAAAGGACATCAGGAAATATTCCAGCAAATCTCCGGCGAAAGAGGAGATATTTTTTTATATGACAAAGACAAACTCGTTCTGGCAGCCACCAACAGGGAAAGCAGGTTTTGTTATGTGGCGCCGAAATGGATAAGCGACAAGGCAAGGGTGGCTGAATTATTGTCCTTAGCTCTTTCTTTCTCAAAAGATGCTTTGCAAAGAGATATGGCGGCCAACAGCGAAAAACTTTTTCTCCTTGTTAAAAGAAATATCTCTAATGAAGAAGAGCAGAAGATTCAAGAATTGGGACTGGATGGCGTTTATCTGGACCAGGAACGCCAGCGCCTGTATCCCTTTGGCCAGCTTGCTTCGGATGTGTTGGGCTTCGTCAATCAAAGCGGCGAAGGACAATATGGCGCAGAAGGTTATTGGAACGGGATATTGGCCGGCCAAGAAGGATGGCAGAAAACATCTTACGGCCCGTTCGGGAAACTGATAAATGGCGATACCAGCGGTTCAATGAAGGGAGTGGATTTGATTCTGACTATTGATAAAAATATTCAGGCGCGGGCCGAAAAAACATTAGGCGACTATTCCAAGGATTTCGGCTTCGAGTCGGGGCAAATTATAGTGATGGACCCGGATTCAGGCGAGGTTCTTGCCTTGGCGGACTTTCCCGCTTTTAACCCCAATAATTATCAGGAATATGCCGGGGATGATAAGATTGAGATTTTTCAGAATAAGGCCATCCAGACCATTTATGAGCCGGGCTCGGCTTTCAAGGCGATTACTATGGCGGCCGCGTTGAACGAGGGCAAAATTACCCCGGACACCACTTACATAGACACAGGCAGCGTAGTTATTAAAGACAAGACGATTACCAATTATGATAATAGAATCTGGGGCGAATCAACGATGACGCAGGTTCTGGAGAAATCCATCAATACCGGAGCGGTTTTTGTCCAAGACCAGTTAAGCCATCAAGTGTTTACTGATTATCTGGAAAGGTTCGGGATTTTTGAGAAAACCGGCATTGATTTGAGCGGAGAACTTTATTCCGAGAATCGGGAATTTAAGAAAGGATGGGAAGTGAATTATGCCACGGCTTCTTTCGGACAGGGGATTAACATGAATTTGTTGCAAATAACCAGGGCTTTTGGCATCATAGCCAATAAGGGGAAAATGGTTCAACCCCGCATCATTAAAGCGGTTATAGACGGCGGGGAGAAGAAGCCGATTGTTTTGGATGAAACTCAAAAACAGATTATTTCTCCCAAGGCCGCGGAAGACCTTACCAAGATGCTTATTGCCGTGACTGAAAGCGGTTACAGCAAGGATGCCTCCGTTCCCGGATATTATGTGGCCGGCAAAACAGGGACTTCCCAAATCCCGTATTCTTCTCTTGGTATGGACAGGGCGGGATATAGCGACCAGACCTGGCAGAGTTTTATCGGTTTTGCCCCGGCCTTTAGCCCGCGCTTTGTCATCGCCGTGAAATTGGACAGTCCGAAGACCCGGACGGCCAGCGAATCAGCGGTTTTTCTTTTCCAAGAATTGGCTAAATATATTCTGGATTATCATCAAATCGTCCCGGAAAGGGAGTAGGCGGGAGATTTGCTTTTTTCATTATCTTATGTTATTATCTTTATTGTTTGGCCCCGTCGTCTGGCGGTTAGCCCGGCCCTTTATGTGTTCTCTCTATGCTATATGCTCCCATCGTCTAGTGGCCCAGGACTCTAGATTCTCAATCTAGCAACACCGGTTCAACTCCGGTTGGGAGCGCAAAAAGGGCTGGCCGACCGGGCGCCCGGGTTCGACTCCTGTCAGGGCCGCCAATGCCATTGGGGCGTTTTTTGTTTAAGAGGTATTGACAAATGTATTTCACCTGTATTACAATCAGGTAAGAATAATTAATAAAAATATATGCGCCAAGTATTAAGCTTATCTTTTGCTGAAAAAACCACCAAGGAAGTCAAAAGCTTGGCAAAAAGAAGAGGGTTTGCTTCTTTGAGCAGCTATATCAAGTATCTTGTTGAATTAGATAAAGATTTAATTTCTGAAACAGACCTTTTAGATTCCATTAAAGAGGCCAGGAGAGAGTATAGAGAAGGGAAAAGCATAAAAGCCAAATCGATAGCAGAACTTTTATGATAATCAAAAATATCCATTACTCTAAGAAGTTTGTTAAGGAATTAAAACGTCTGCCTAAAGAAATAATTGATTTAGCCGTTAAAAAGGAAAAATTGTTCAGAGAGAATCCCTTGCACCTTTCTTTGAGATTACACCCGTTGCATGGCAGGTTTGAAGGAATTTGGTCAATTTCTATAACAAGCAATTACAGGATTATTTTTGAACGTATGTCGAATGGAGACATTTTGTTCATTTCTGTCGGCAAACATGATATTTATAAATACTTATAATTTCTTAAATCAATTGGCTTCAACAACTTCCGTCAGGGCCGCGGAAATTGATTAATAACGCGATTTTTCTGGATTGCGCGCTGATTCAGGAGGTGAATCAGCGGGGAGTTTAGCAAGAACTCGCGGTAAAAGCCCCAAAAGAGAAGGAGGGAGCGTGTTCAGCCCAAATATTGAGGCGCGTCTGCTTGTTGCCATGAAAGGAGAACAGGAGGTGTCTGTCTGGTATACTCCGCCGGATAGACAAGGAAACAGTGCGCCTAACGCAGCCCCTCCGGCAACTATGGAAAAAGTTGCCGGACAGCTAAAGTCGTTCGGCGCAACAGGAATTGCGGTCGGAGAGACGCCGCATCTTCCCGCGGCATCAATCACCGGTATCAGCGTCAACAGAGAGCTGATTTTCTTCAGGAGGCCGGGCCCGTAGAAATATCTGCGGGCCTCGAGACGGAACCCGCCCAAGCGGGTTCCTTTTTCTTGATTTTTATTTGCTGAAATGCTAATATTATTGCAGATATGAGCGATTTTTTATTGATTATTTTTTTAATAGTCGCCATTGTCGGACCATTGGGCCTTATTCTTTTTTTTAATTTCAGGAAAAGAGATATTGACGATACGCAGAGCGACAAGATAAGAGACCTTGAAAGGCGGCTTACTGATTTGATGACCGCCCAATTGAAAGAGATACGCGGGAGCGTTGACGGCACCTCCAAAGCAATGAACCAGCAGATTTTTTCTTTTACCAAAGAAACGGTTCAGATTCGGGAAGATATGAGGCAGGTTCAGGAAGTGATGAAAAACATTTCTTCTTTCCAGGAGATATTTCGGTCGCCGAAACTGCA
>PEYH01000047.1 GCA_002774465.1 Parcubacteria group bacterium CG08_land_8_20_14_0_20_43_9 | reverse complement strand
CCGGGAATGTACCCGTATATTATTTGGTGAATCAGGAAATGGAAAGAATTGCCGAATATTTTTTGAGATACGGTTATGGAAACGCCGGCAAGAATGGCGAATCCCAAAATCAGCAAAAGGGAAATCGCCGCCGACAGGATAAAATCAGGATGAGTTTTTTTGTTTTTCATCTGCCTGATTGTTTGACGAATTTTTGGAATTGGTCTCCTCTGTCCTGGTAGTCCCTGAATACCCCGAAACTGGCGCATCCCGGGGACAGGGCGCAGACCCTTCCCGGCTCCGTATATTGATAGCCCGCCTTAACCGCATCTTTCATATTATCCACAGAGACAAAACGAGGTTTTTCATCTTCTTCGCTTATTTGTGCCATCATTGCCCGCTTAATTCTTGCGCCTGCGGGCGGGAAAATGACGATTGTTCTTACCTTATGTTTAAGCGCTGTCTTGGCAAGCGAAGAAAAATTTAGCCCTCTTTCATGCCCTCCCAGGATAAGGGTTTGGGGCTCGATGGCTTTTATGGCGCTTATGGCAGCGATTGGCTCGGTGGCGAAGCTGTCATCATAGAATATTATTTTTTTGAATTTTCCGATTTTCTGCAGGCAATGCCGCTGGGTTCTGTAATCAGCGATTGATTTTCTGATTTTGAATAAAGGGATATTGTATAAACGCGCGGCGCAAACAGCGGCCATTATATCATAGATAAAATGCTCTCCCGGCAGATGGATATTTTTTAATTTTATAACCTTCTTGCCCTGATAGAATATGGCTTCTTGGTCAAAATAACAGTCATTAGAGCGGTCTTTGCCAAAGCTGATTTTTTTGGCCTTGGTTTTCTTTGCCAGATTTTTCAAGCGGGGGGAATCCGCGTTGAAAACAAAGAAATCATTTCTTGTCTGCCAAACGGCAATGTTTTTCTTGGCTGAAAAATACTCTTCAATGTCTTTATAGTAATCTAAGTGCCCTTCATGGATATTTAAGAATACGGCGATATGAGGGCTTGTTTTCAGCCCCTCGAGCTGATGGGAAGACATTTCAAAAATAAATGTTTTTTTGGATTTTCCGTCCTTAAAATAGTTTAAGATAGGCCTTCCGATATTTCCAGCGAGCTCTGCTTGCCGGCCGCTTTCCTCAAAGATTTTATAAAGCAAGCTTACCGTAGTCCCCTTGCCCTTAGTGCCGGTTACGCCAATGGTTTGAGGCCAATAATGCTGGAGAAAAATATCGCTCTGGGAGGAGATAATCTGGCTATCTGAAGCGTATGGCTCAAAAATCTTTTTGGGGAGGCCCGGCGTTTTTATAATAACTTCATAATCCCCTATGGCCCGCAGGTAATCCCCGCCCAGATGGACATTTATATGCCCGTCCTTTTTAATCCTCTTTTTGAATGTTTTTGTTAAGTCCTTTAACTCGCGCTTGTCCGCCAGACCGATTGTCTTTTCGGGGAAAATTTTCCGCAGAAACCTAAAGCTTGACTCCCCTTCCCGGCCGAGCCCTAAAATAAGAACCTTTTTATCTCGCAGCGATTCTGTTTGCATTGATTTGCTTCAAAGTTTTTTGTTTATTTCCCTAAGGACAATCGGCAGATTGTTTTTTTCCTTTTTAACGCAAACCCTGATGATTTTTCTTGTTTCAGCAACCGTTCCCACGCATTCAAATGGCTTGAATCCCCTTTCCCCTGTCAGCCGCTCCATCGCGGCGATATTTTTTTTGTTTTCAAAAAGATTTTTGCCGAATATCTTTATCAAATCGTTTTTTTTCATAAACGGGAAAAGGGCGCTGAAGACAAACAGGCACTTTGGGCACTCCCCGCACCACTTTTTAGAGGCGTTCCTTGTTTTGTAGGCATTATTGCAGCTTAAGAAAAACGGGTGATATTGTTTTAATTCAGCGAATTTCTTTATTATTTCGGTTTCAGAAAATTTTCTCAAAGGGCTGTAAATCCTGACGCCTTTTAACAGATATTTTTGGCTGTAATTTTGCATCATTTTTTCAAATTCAGCCGTCTTGGACCATTGGTGGTTTATGGTTTTATTTTTGTATTTCACATTGCCTTCATTGGCGCTTTTTTCCCAGGAAAAAGCGATTGATTGGTAGTCAAAGATTTTCGCCAAAAACAGGCCCAGAAATGAAAGAAAAGCGGAAAAAGGCACATGGCCGTTCAGAAATCCCTTTTTATTCAGGTCAAAAAGCTTGTTGTCCAGTTTCCGCTCAACAAAAATATTTTCTTTAAGTCCTCCGATTTTCATAATATCCTTTTGCGGCTTGATGGCATTCAGAACGAATGAACCGATGTTCTTTTTTTGTTTTTTGAATCCCTCTATGGTCACGGGCGCGTCTTTGCCTCCGCCGACCGGAATCAGGGTTTTCTTATTGCTCCTCCCGATGGACAGCGCTCTAAATCTCGGCTTGTTTTTGTTTGTTTTTATTTTTAAGAATCCCGGCTTCGTAAAATCAATGCGGTTTTGGTAAAAATACTGCCCCATTCCGTTGATAATAACCTTTTTCAAAAAAGCCATTTGGGCCTTATCAAGATTGCCCGCCTCAATGCTGATTAGCGGAGCGCAGGTCAATTTCCAATAATTCAGCATTTCCATCAGTCCCAAGTGAAAAACAAGATTATCAACATCCCTTAACCCTGATTTTTCAACGCCTTTAATGGTGATTTCTGTTTTGAATTTTAGGTTCGGCTTGATTAAAAAAACAAACCAAATTTTTAGATTGGACCCGATTGTTTTATAGCCGAAATCTTGGTATGCGAATTCCCCGTATTTCTGTCTTGCTTGTTCTGGGTTCATTCTTTTATGGCTGGAGAATATCCTCTGTTCTTCCGTTAACCGAGATTATAACCTCCTCAACAGAAGGAAATTGTTTTAAGGTTTCAGTGACTTGGCTTCTGATGGCGCTTACCCTGCATGAGCCGCCTACCTGGAATTCAATTTGTTCGTCAAAATCAATTTCAGCTGTTCCGTCTTCTATTGTTAATCTCTGGATTTGAACTCCGGAGTTTATGCTTGTGAAAAACCCGCTATCTATTTCGTTTTCAACAGGGCCTTTCAGCAGCTCTTCTATGGCAGTCCGGGCGATCGCCGGCGTTTTCGCCACCACCCTCTTGACCGGAAAAACTTTATTGCAAGAAAACTCCGGGTCTAATCCGCTGTTATTGAAAAACACATTGATTTCCACGGAATCAGTCGGAGAAATGATAATCGGGATTTCTATGCTCTTATCGTTTTCCGGAAGCCCGGAAGGGTTGTCTTTTTGAAGGACAAGAATGGCGCTGGTTGTCGCCATAACATTATATTCTAATTCGCCCCTGAACGGGACAAAATCGGCGGTCATCCAATCGCCTGTTGCCTGGACATAATGTCTCGCAATTTCCTGCCCCTTGTCATCAAGAAGTTTTACCGGGAAGCTGGCTTCAAAAAACCAAAATCCCCTGGCCTCGCCCTCAATGACAATGGGGCTATGGACAATTTGATTTGGCTGGGGCCAGTCCGCAACAATCTCTGGTTTAGGAATTATCCCATCTTCCGGCTCGGGACTTTTGCCGGAATCAAGCAAAACCGCAATGCCTATGGCCACCAAGATAACAAAAACCGCAATAATATTGATAATTTTACTCATTTTTCCTATGGCTAATTATTTTTCATTTTAGCATTTTGCCTCCAAATGTCTATAAAAAGGAAAAGAGGTTCGTTCGTCGCAAGCAGATGCAAGCGACTACTAGAACCTCTTGGTTGACAGCGACTCGCAGGAGTCGCCGCAGGGAGGGGGTCGACAAATTTTTGAGTTTTTTTATTAATTTTTGTTTATCCAGCTTTGGTATTTAAACAAAATCGCCCCGCCGTGTGGCGGGGCGATTTTGTTTTCGCGATTAGGTTTCCAATTAAATTCTGGTCACTTTCACCGCATTTTCTCCTTTCGGAGAATCAGCTTTTTCGAAAGATACTCTATCACCTTCTTTAAGTTCGTCAAAGCTTACGCCGACGCACTCATTGCTGTGAAAAAATAAATCTTTCTCTTCGCCTTCGACTGCGATAAATCCGAATCCTTTTTCACTCTTAAGAGTTTTGATTGTTCCTTCCATAATGTAAAGATTAGATTAATTTATAACTTTTTAAGGTTTTACCCTAAAGATTAGCGTCCTCAAGAAACTCGACTACTTTTCGATAGACCACTACACTTGTGCATACAGGATAGCACACTAATCAAATCCTGTCAAATTTTTTAGGTATTAATATATTAATATTTCAACCCAGCAGGCGGATGGCGACACCGACAATGGCGGCAATCAGACCGATGACCCAGAAT
>PEYH01000002.1 GCA_002774465.1 Parcubacteria group bacterium CG08_land_8_20_14_0_20_43_9 | reverse complement strand
CCAAAATCAGCCCCGGGAGAATAGCAAGTTTAACATCAGCGAAGCCAATCCATTTTCCGCGCGAAATTAAATATATGATGCCGAAAAAACCGGCAGCGCCGAGAGCAGAGAACAAATAATTAGTTATTGATAATTGATTATTTAACAGCAACGCGCCGGCCGTCCTATAAATCAAAGAAATGATAATCGCTGGAATCAAAATCTTGTCTAAAATTATGAAGTGCTTCAGGTCGTAGACAAAAATAACGACAAGGAAACAGATAATTAATAAATAATAAATAAGGTTTAAAAATTGAAAATTGAAAATTGAAAATTCATTGAAAATTGGGAATTGAAAATTGAAAATTAATAGAAACAATAATCCTGTTATTGTTTCTATTATTGGATACTGCCAAGATATGGGTTTCCGGCAATAGCGGCACCGTCGCCTTAAAAAAATAAAACTCAACAAAGGAATCAGGTCATACCAGGCCAAGGGATGCTTGCATCTGGGACAATGCGACCGACCTTGCAAAAAACTTTCTCTTTTTTCCAAACGATAAATCACGCAATTCAAAAACGAGCCCACCATAAGACCAAATATGAAAATAAGAAAATAGAATATAACCATCAACCGATTATGTCTTAACAATTAACCCGCCCGGGACGGGCAGGCGATTAGTCCCTCTTCAGCCAAGAGACCTCCTCAAAAATCAGAGGAGGTCTCTTGGCTCAATCTAAGTTTATAACTTTTATTCGCAGGCAATATTGCTCGCGGTGCAGGCATTGCTGGCGGATTCTGTATTGTTTCCCTGGTCATCGATGCAGAAATATTTAGTCACACTGCCTGTAAGTCGAGCGGTTACGCAGTAGCTGTAGCGGGAAGCATAACAGCTAACCACCTCTCCTCCGTATTTTTCAATATCATCATTCAACGTAATAAATATGTCGCTATAGCTCTCATTCAGGACTCCTGACCAGCACAGCGACTCGTATCCGCTTGCCTCCTGAATATACATATCTTCGGCTATCTTCCTGATTTGCGTGACACTAGTGACGATTTTAGTGCTTCTCGCCCGGTCAGACGCCTCTCTCAAGGAAACAATGACAATGGTCGCCAAAATGCCGATAATGGCCACTACTATAAGCAGTTCAACGATGGTAAACCCTTCTCTTTTTTTGAACAAGTCCTTCATAAGAAATAACAACGATTAATTACTGGCAATTTATGGCGCCGACAACGCAATCGGAAGCGGTGGCGTCATCTCTGACTAACCCGTTACTGTCAACGCAGAAATAGGTGGTAGTGGCAGGAGCAATCAATTTAGCGCTTACACAATAAGCCGTAGCGTCTGCCTGGCAATTCATATCCAAGGTTCCCTGCATGTCCGCGATATCATTTTCCAGCGCGGCAAGCTGACTGCCATAAGTGGCGTGTAGCTCGTTGAGCGTGTCTGAAGCGCATAAATTGGCATATGTTGATTCGTCCGCCCAAATTAACTCTGCTTGGATTCTGGTTTGATTGACGCTTGACTTGATTCTCGCGTCATTTGCTCTTGCCGGAGCGCCCCTCAAAGAAACCAAAACAATAGCGGCCAAAATGCCGATAATGGCGATAACCACCAAAAGTTCAATTAAAGTAAATCCTTTTTTTGATTTCATAACCTTTTTAGATTTTAAGTTTTTACTCTTGCGACCTTTTCCCCCATCAATCCTGCGTTACTACGCAGGATTGGTGGGGGATTTTATCCCATCCATTAATTTATCCTGCAATAGTATTGCAAATTGGCAGGGAACTTATGTTTATTTGTCTATTTATTGTATACCAAAAAGCAAGTCCTATCAACCAAAGGTGTGAATAACTAAAAACCGAAAGAAGACACCCCCTTATAAACAGGAACGATAATGGAAATCATCAATAAGGCAACCAACCCTCCCAAAACCACTATTAAAACCGGCTCAATGATATCAACCAAGGCATCAATGTTTCTATTGACCTCTGATTCATAGAAGTTGGCGACATTCATTAATGACTCATCCAGTCGGCCGGTTCTTTCTCCAACCCTAATCATTTGGGTTACTAAGCCCGGGATGTCCTTGGAATACTTCTCTAAAACCGAGCTCATCAATTCTCCTCTCCTGACTCCTTCTTGGGTCTCCAGCACTATTTTTTGGTATGTCTTATTGCCCGTTGTTCCGCTTACAATATCCAATGCTTGAGTAATCGGCAAACCGGCTAAAATCAGGGTGGAAAGATTTTCTGTAAATCTTGTTAAATAAACTTTTCGGATGGTTTTTCCTAAAATGGGTATTTTTAATGCGATTCGTCCCATCAACTCTCTCCCCTCGTCTGTTTTAAAATATCTCCGTATTAAAACCACCATGAAAACAATTCCTATCAAAAAAGCCCACCACCATGTTCTCATTGCGTCTCCGAGGCCGAGAACTGCCCGCGTCAAAAAGGGCAGCTCTACTTCCAGAGATAATAAAGTGTCCTCAAAGGACGGCAAAACCATAAAAATTGCCAACCCGCCTATGCCCAAGAATACCAATAATATAAAAGCCGGGTAAGTCATTCCGCTTTTAATTTTGCTGATTAAATTATATTCCCTTTCCAAATGCTGGGCTAAATAGTTTAAGCTCTCTGACAATTTTCCCGAGGCCTCCCCGGCTTTGATAATGTTAATGAAAAAATTTGAAAAAACTCTCGGGAACTTTGCCAAGGCCTCGGAAAAATATACGCCCCCCTCAACATCCGCTGATATCTCTATAACCTGCTCCCGGAACACTGATTTGGCGGTCTGTTCGGCTAACGCTCTCAGCGACTCTACCAACCCTACTCCCGACTTAAGCATCAGGGCAAGCTCTCGGCAAAACATCATAATGTCCTTCCTCCCCGCCCTGTTCAATAAATCGATCTGGCGGAAATAAAAGGGTCTGGGCGCCAACTCCTCTAAGTGGGTAACGTAAAGACCCTCTTTTTGCAAAAGAGAGACCGCTTCCTTGCGGGACGCCACTTCTATCACCCCAACTTGCACTAACCCATTTTTTGTTCTCGCTTGATAATTAAACTGCATTGATTTAGTTTTAGTTATTAATGAAAGGTTTAATTTCAAGGTTCTGCGAGCGAAGCGAGCAGGTTCTTCTAATTAAACTGCATTGGTTATAACAATTAATGAACGCTCGACTTATATCATTTATATATAATAGCAAATTTATCAGTAACCCCCTAACAGAGACCTTAAGCCATCGGGATTGATGGTAAATTTGAATGCCGACTCCCGGGAAATCTCCTTGTTTTGGACTAAGATGGCCAAAGATTTATTCAAAGAAATCATTCCTTCTTCTGACGACGTCTCTATTACTATCGGAATTTCGTGAATTTTCCCCTCCCGAATCAGATTGGCTATCGCCGGATTATTAAAAATGATTTCCGTGGCTGGCGCCAATCCCCCTTTTATGCGGGGAACAAGCCGCTGAGAAACAATGCCCAATAAAGACCCGGATAATTGAGCCCGAATCTGTTTTTGCCTGTTGTCTTCAAAGCTGTCAACTATCCTGTGTATTGTCTGGGCGGCAGAATTAGTATGCAGGGTGGCAAATACCAAGTGCCCGGTTTCGGCCGCAGAAAGAGCGATGGCAATTGTTTCCGGGTCGCGCATTTCCCCAAGCATTATAACATCCGGGTCTTGGCGGAAAGTGGAACGCAGGGCTCTGGCAAAAGACAGGGTATCGCTGAAAACTTCTCTCTGGTCAACTATGGCCAAATCATCCTCAAAAACGTATTCAATCGGGTCTTCTATGGTAATAATATGACAGCTGCGGGAATGATTTATCGCGTCTATTAAGGCGGCCAAAGTGGTTGACTTTCCCTGGCTGGAGGGGCCGGTTATCAGGACAAACCCCTGGTGGGCTTGGCTGAACAGGTTAAGAACCGGCGGAAGATTAAGCTCTTTTATGGTTAAAATGTTGCGGCATAAAAAGCGAAGCGCGCAGCTTACCTTCCCTTGCTGGAAATAGGCATTCCCCCTGAATCTTCCCTGGTCCCCCAAATCATAAGAAAAATCTATTTCTCTCTCTCTTAAAAATTTATCAAATCTCTCCTGCGAATAATCCTGGGATAATAAAATTTTTATCAAAGAAACAATATCGTCTGATTTAAGCTCTGCCTCTTTGTCAAGCGGAACCAATTTGCTGGCTACCCGGAAAATAGGGCTCTTGGATGAGGAAAGGTGGATATCAGAAGCGCCTTTTCTAATGGCAAGGGACAATAAATCGTCTAAAAACTTTTTGTGGTCTTTTGTCATTT
>PEYH01000006.1:893-4612 GCA_002774465.1 Parcubacteria group bacterium CG08_land_8_20_14_0_20_43_9 | reverse complement strand
TTTAGTATCGTTTTTCTGGGGTGGGCAAAGCCGGCTTTGACAATTTTGAAAAGCAGGGCTTTGTCCATCTCCGGATTTTTATCCCGGATTTCGCTGATTTTGACGATTGCGCCGTCAACCTTCGGTTCCGGGAAAAAAGAGTTTTTCGGGACGAAAAATAATATTTCCGGTTTGGCGAACAAATTAACGGCAATTTTCGGCAAGCTTGATTTTGCTCCGCATATTTTTTGCGCCACTTCCTTCTGAATCATTAAAACCATTGATTCCGGCGGGCAATCCGCTTCGATGAATTTCCTTATAACAGGCAAAGCGATATTATACGGTAAATTCGCCACTATCTTGTATTTTTTGGAAATTGTAATTTGTGATTTGTTTGGGATTTGAAAATTGAAAATTGAAAATTTAAGGGCATCCTCGTTAATAATCTCTACATTATTGAACTTTATTAAGTTTTTTCTTAATAATTGCGCCAGCCGGATGTCTTTTTCAACAGCAACCACTTTCCCAACCCTTTGCGCTAATGCTTGAGTCAGGCAACCGAGTCCTGGTCCTATTTCCAGAACCGTTTCATGGTCGCGCAAATCAGCGGACGCAATTATCCTGTCAATTATGCCCCGGTCTATCAGAAAATTCTGTCCTAATTTTTTGGCTGGGAAAATGCGGTTGTTTTTCAGCAGGGATTTAATTGTCTCTTTTGAGCATAAGTCCATTTTTGTGGATAAAAAGCTTGACTGATTCCGCTTTTCGGGGTTAAATGATACTTAGACCGATTTGATAGATTAGATAATAGGCGGCAGCTGAATTCGTATTCCTCTGCCTGCCAAAAAGCTATTCCTACAATTGGAAAAATTTTAAGTTTTCCGGTTCGGCTTAAAAAACGCATTAAGCCCTGTTTTTTCTTATTTCTCTTCCTTATCGCTGTCCTTATCGCCAATGGCGGCAATAGGGATTTTTCAGTTGTCAAGCCAGTCATTTCAGGAGAAGAGAATAGTTCGCAATCTTCCTGCTCCACGCTTTGCCAAGGAGAAGAGAAAAAATACTATCCCGATTTATTCTCTGTTCAAGATAACAGTTTGTTGGCAATTTCCGCCTCCACGGTCTTGGATTACAAGGCCTTGGCGTCATTGGGCGCAGGAGGCGCGGCAAGCCACGATGAGACAGGAGTTGAGGAATACATTATTCAGCAGGGTGATACGGTGGAGAGCATTGCCCAGCAATTTGATATTAGCGCAGAAACCATACTTTGGGCAAATAATTTAACCTTACAATCAACTCTTGCGGTTGGCAAAACCTTGATTATTCTGCCAATAACAGGAGCGATGCACATTGCGCAGAATGGAGATACGATAAGCGAGATAGCCCAAGATTACAAGGTATTAAAAGACACGATTATCGCTTTTAACAGTTTGTCCGAAGACGGAGCCATTGTTGTCGGGGACATTTTAATTATCCCGGGCGGGATAAGGCCGGCAGCCAAAAAGACATATTCTGCTCCGGTAACCACTATCCCGAATTCATACTTTATTGTTCCGGTTCCTTCTCCGTGGAGGATTACCCAAGGGCTTCATTGGTATAATGCCGTTGATTTTGCAACCGGGGAGTGCGGTTCGCCGATTTATGCGGCGGCCCAAGGGCAAATCCAGAGGACCGGCTGGGACAGCCGGGCTGGCAGATATGTCAGGATTCTTCATCCGAACGGCGTAGTCACATTTTATGGCCATATGTCCAAAATTGCCGTAAGCGCAGGCCAAAAAGTTTCTCAAGGTCATATAATCGGATACATAGGATATTCAGGGCATACTATCCCAGCAGGTCCCGGCGGGTGCCATCTTCATTTTGATGTGCGGGGCGCGGCCAATCCTTTTGGGAAGTAATCAATAATTATTGGTTATCAGGAAGGTCTGGGAGGCGGTACATCAGGGCTTCGTGAAGATTTTCCAAGGCAATTTCCTCGGTTTCTGCAAGGTCCGCAATGGTGCGGGCTATTTTTAATACCCGATGATATCCGCGGGCAGATAATTTCCCGGAATCAACATAATTTCTCATTATATTGCTGGCTGACGAATCTATCTGGCAGTACTTTTTTATTTCCGGTATTTCCATTTCACTGTTAGTAAGGATTTTATTATCCTTGAATCTTTCATATTGCTTTTGTCTGGCGCCTTCTATTTCCTTTTTTGCCTCAATCGTTTCCTGGTTATCGCCGGGAGCTGTAAGTTTTTCAAATTCTACTTGGGGCAATTCTACCGTCATATCAATCCTGTCGATTATGGGGCCTGAAAGCTTGCGCCTGTATTTGGCGATTTGGGAGGGAGTGCAGGAGCAGGGATGATTGGGGTCATTTAGGTGTCCACAGGGGCAGGGATTGGCGGCGGCGATTAAGCTGAAATGACTGGGGAAGGCGATTCTCTGGTTAGCCCGCATTATGGTTATATGTCCGTCTTCCAACGGCTGGCGGAGCGCTTCTATAACATCTCTGTTGAATTCCGGGAATTCGTCTAAGAATAAAACGCCCCGGTGGGCGAGGGTTATTTCGCCCGGTCTGACCGGGTTGCCCCCGCCGATTATTGAAACCTTGGAAGCAGTATGATGAGCCGAGCGGAAAGGTCTTTTTGTTATAATCGGCTTTTCTTTGGAGAGCAGGCCGGCAATGCTATAGATTTTAGTCAGTTCAAGCATTTCTCCGGGCGATAAGTTCGGCAGGATTGAGGGCAGGGATTTTGCCAGCAAGCTTTTCCCTCCGCCCGGAGGTCCGATGAGCGCAAGGTTATGGCCTCCGGCAGCGGCAATAATCAGCGCTCTTTTGGCATGCTCCTGCCCCCTTACCCAATCCAGCCCGATTTCATAACCTTCATCTTCAATGAGCTTACTCATATCCAAAACCGCCGGCTCTATAATTATTTTCCCTTCCAGATAATTGATAGCCGTTTGCAGAGAGTCAACCCCGATTATTTTCAGGTCATTTCCCCTGGTATCAATCTGGCTCAAAACCGCTTCTTTGACGTTTTCTACAGGCAGTATCAATTCCAAAAAACCGGCCTCGCTGGCTTTGAGAGCAAAAGAAAGTCCTCCTTTGATAGGGCGCAGGGTTCCGTCTAAAGAAAGTTCGCCGGCAAAGGCTCTTCCTTGGCAATTTGCGTCAATTTGTTTGCTTTTGACAAGATAAGCAAGGGCAATGGGCAGGTCGTAAAGAGAGCCCTCTTTTTTCAAATCAGCAGGCGCCAAATTAATGATGATTTTTTCCGGTTTGGAAAAAGGCGGGCGAAGCCCGCAGGATTTTATCGCGGATTTTATTCTTTCTTTTGACTCCTCCACCGCCTTATCGCCCAATCCCACAATGTCAAAACTCCTTAACCCATAAGAAATATCTGATTCAACTTCAATGATTTGAGTATCCAGTCCGATAACAGCGCCAGAGAATATTTTACAAGACATTTTTTTGTTTTATTTCTTATTTTATTGATTTATCTTGTTTCATATTATCTTAATTCTCCAAATTAAAAAACCCGATGATGGGTTTTTGATATCCCTTGAGCAAAAAATTAATCAAGCACAAAATTTTTGATATCCGAAACGACTAAAACTCTTTGCACGTCAGTAGTATAGATTAATCTTTTTGTTGGTCTCGTTTCTTCAAATTCTTCGGTTTTAGGCATTGAAAAACCAACATATTCTATCCTTTTATTATAATTATTCCTAACAAAATCTATAGCCGGGAC
>PEYH01000006.1:0-796 GCA_002774465.1 Parcubacteria group bacterium CG08_land_8_20_14_0_20_43_9 | reverse complement strand
TCTCTAGATCTTTGATAAACAATTTCATCTATTCCCAGGCGGGATAATTCTTTGAAATTCTCGACCCTATCATCTATTTTCACTCTTTCTAATCTTGTTCTAAGTTTGCTTGTTCGTATATTCCAGCCACCCATAGAGATAAGTTTAGAAAAAAGAATATTTTGGTTAGAAATTGCCCTGCTCGTTTCATGCCTTTTATCCTTTTCTCTTACGGTTCCTGTGTAAAAATATTTTCCTTTTTCTGAAATTTGTCTGTCCCCGGAGAGAAATTTAACAAATTTTTCAAAATCAAAATTCGGCTCCTTTACGCCGACCTTTTTTAATATGAGATGGTAAAAATTGCTACCATCAATAAAAATATTTACCCGTTCCATATATTTATTATAGCAGAAACAAAACCTGCGCACCACCGAAGTGGGCGCAGGCGACTTTCAATTATATATTACCTCTTTTGAAATCCTTGTCAAGCGAAGATGATAATATACCCATACATATAGCGGTTTTTCTTGGAATCCCGTAGTGAAAATCGCGACAGGCCTATTCTTCGATTATTTCTACTTCAGCCCTATGCCCAATTACTTCTTCTACCGGAAGTAGTTTTGTTTTTAAGAACACCTTGAATGTTTTGTGATGACAGTTGACTCCTCTACCGCTTTATCCCCTAATCCAACAATATCAAAACTTCTTAACCCGTAAGAGATATCTGATTCCACTTCAATAATTTGAGTGTCTAATCCGATAACTGCGCCAGAGAATATTTTGTTTTTGGAAACCTGGTTTCCAAAAAATATCTTTC
>PEYH01000012.1 GCA_002774465.1 Parcubacteria group bacterium CG08_land_8_20_14_0_20_43_9 | reverse complement strand
CCCCTTTAGCGTCAATAACAATGCCGGCATTGCCAATCACGTATTTCTCTTCTTCAAAAGCGTTCAGATAATGAATTTTATTTGTTACCCTGCCCCTTTCCACCTTGAAATAAGGGGTCTCTATGAATCCATAGGAATTGATTCTGCTGTAAATTGACAAATGCCCGACTAAACCGACATTAGGGCCTTCCGGGGTCTGAATGGGACAAATCCTGCCGTAGTGGGAGGGCTGGACATCTCTTGCCTGGAGCCCGGCTCTTTTGCGGGTTAATCCGCCCGGGCCCCCTGCGGTTAATCTTCTTTTGTGCTCAAGCTCTGCTAAAATATTTTCATTATCCATAAACTGGGACAATTGGCTTGAGGAAAAAAACTGCTTGACTACTGCCATAAACGGCCTCGGGTTGATAATCTTATTCGGGGCGAGTTCGCTTGAATCCAGGGTTGTCATTCTGTCTTTGCTGATTCTCTCCACTCTGGCAAGTCCGACCCTCAATCGGTCTTTCAAAAGCTCGGATATCGTCCTGACTCTCCTGTTCCCCAAGTGGTCAATCTCGTCTGCCTCACTCCCCGGCGCATTATTAAGCCGGATTATCTCTCTCGTCACTGCCACAATGTCTTCCACCCGCAAAACTCTGTCATCCATTGTAATCTCTCTGCCGGTTCCTACTTTTTGATTTTGAATTATAGTTTTGGCTTTTGGCTTTTGGCTTTTGGCTTTCAGTTCTGGAAGTCTCTCCAGTGTCTTCCATCTCCCCACTTTTGAAAGGTCATATCTTTCAAAATTGAAAAACATATTCTCAATCAATTCTTTTGCCGTGTCCGGCGAAGCCAAGTCCCCGGGCCTCAACCGCTTATAAATCTCCACTAACGCCTCTGCCTGATTATGAGTAACATCTCTTTTAAGCGTCTCGGCAATGTAATTAATCTCTCCTTTATCAATGTCGGAAAATTGGCTCTTAATTTTTTCGTCGCTGTCTATGCCGAATGCCCGCAAAATAGTGGTGGCAGGGACCCTTCTTTTCCTGTCTATCTTAACCCCGATAAAACCAGAGGGGTCTGTTTCAAATTCCAGCCAACTGCCCCGGTTCGGGATAATCCTGGCTCCGAAATACTTGACTCCCCTCAACTGCCTTAAAGTAAAAAATGCCCCGGGCGAACGAAGCAATTGGGAAATGACCACTCTTTCAACTCCGTTAATGACAAAAGTCCCTCTGCTTGTCATCAAAGGAAAATCGCCGAAAAAAACCTCTTGCGCGGTCTCCTTTTTGGTTTTCAGGTCAACTAATTTCACCAATATCTTCAGGGGCGCCGCATAAGAATCTTCCTGCTTTTTGGCCTCAAACTCATTAGCATAATTGGGCCCTCCCAGCTTGTAGTCCTCAAACCAAAGCTCAAGCCACTTCCCTGTATAATCCCTTATCGGCGAAACTTCTTCCAGCAGCTCTTTCAGGTCTCTTTGCCAAAATTCCTCCCAGCTGGCCTTTTCCACCTCCAGAAGATAAGGCAGAGCGAGTTGAATTTTTGATTTTGAAAAATCTTTTGTCGGCGTAGACGAAGACATAGGGTAGGATTATAATATTAAAAATTTGAAACGTTTAACGACAAAAACTCTCTCCCTGTAATAACTAAAAAGGGAGAACTTATTGACTTGTTCTTTAGAAAAAAATAATATCCAAGGTCACAAAATAAGTGTGAATTTTATTGTACACGCTCCCCCAAAAAAGTCAAGCTTTTTAATTCTCAATTTACAATTTTCAAATTCCAATGTCCAAAGAAAACTTAAAAATTAAAAGCCAAAAGCCAAAACCACAAATTAAAACCAAAAACTTTTGGATTTTTTGCTGTGGTTTTAGGTTTTTTGTTTTGGGTTTTGATTTGACATTTGACATTTAGATTTGGGATTTTAATGTTATCGTTTTGCAGGTTTCGTTTTACGCTTTACGCTTTACGCTTTCTGTCTTACGTTCCTTCCCACTAAACATTTTTATCACTCAACTATATTTTGCCGTTACTCACTCGGCATAGCGGGGACTGGCTGTTTTAATTTGGCGATTCTATCCTTTATTTCCCGAACATCGGGATTCCATTCTAAGACCGCCTCAAAGGCCGCAATAGCATCTTTGATTTTCCCTTGTTTTTCATAAGCAATCCCCAACGAATATAGGGCGTTAGAATGATTGGGATTCGCGGTAAGAGCCAACAAAAACTGATTTACCGCTTTTTCAACCTCATTCCTGTTGTAATACATTCTCCCAAGCTGAAATAAAACCTCGGCATTAGCCGGATATTGTAAAGCTAACCATTCAAGCCGAGTAATTGCTTCATCTATTTTATCATCGCTCTCTAATAAAAGAGCTATACTCGTATTCGCCGGGATATAATCAATCTTTTGTTGAATCGCTTTATTAAACGATGCCATTGCTTCGCCTTTCTGTCCTAAGAACAGATACATATCCCCTATTCGGGTATAAATATCGGGATTTTTCGGGTCTAATTCGGATGCTTTGTTTAAGGCATCAATCGCCAAGCTGGCAAATTGCTTATTATCCTGAGCTATCTCCATCGTGCTCCGATATAAATCAGCCAAGCCCTGCCAGGCGGCAATTTGTTGAGGCGTAATCTGGGTCGCGTTTATTGCAAAGGCCTGGGCTAATTTAAGGTTATCTATAATTTCCTGCTGTTTTTCATCAAAATCCCCGGCTGTCAGCCCTTCCTGCGCTTTGGCTAAAAACACTTTAGAGAGCACTATTTGGTACCTGGTTTGTCTTTGGTTTAATTTTATCGCCTCTTGCAACATCGCTATCTTCCCATTAAGGTCGGGGTCATTCAACGCCCGCACATATCTTGCGTCTGCTAAATAAAATTTTATTCCAAAAAAGCTTATTGCAATAAAAGCTATGAATAGAATTATCAGGAATGTTTCTACCACTAACGCCATCTCCATAAAGTCCTTTAATCGGAATCTAACTTTTTTGACAAAGCTCCATTCTTCATCAGCTAATTGCTCTCCCCTCCAGCCAACTATCATCGCCATGAACAGCCAAAACAGGAATCCAAGAGTCAATGTTTGGTAATAGCTAACCTGAACCAAAACAATAGCAATGAAAACAATCATCAGAAAAACCGTGCCGTGGTCAAATTTAACTATCCTTGGTTTGGCTCCTGTTTTTGCGAATCTCTTTACTAAAATTCCAGAAGGCACAAAGAACAAGGCGATGACCAAAATGACAAAACTTAATAACCCCAAGAAGCCCATTGTCGCAAAAATTTCTGAAAAAACATTTCCCGAACGGTCAAATTTAATCGCCCATAAATTTCCTTCATTCATGCTAATCGGTTTGTATTTTGAAAAATCATAAAAAAATGTTCCCGGTCCGGTTCCAATCAGCCCATTCTTAACCCCTCCTGCCACCGTATTCAAGGATATGTCCCACGACTCTTCCTG
Source organism: Parcubacteria group bacterium CG08_land_8_20_14_0_20_43_9 (assembly GCA_002774465.1). Taxonomy (GTDB): domain Bacteria; phylum Patescibacteriota; class Minisyncoccia; order Minisyncoccales; family PEYH01; genus PEYH01. The sequence goes on along the minus strand of PEYH01000012.1, from coordinate 1,263 downwards.
GGCCAAAATTCTTTCAGACATAAAATTATAATAGATATCAGTATTATCCGCTATCAGGCCCCCTGCCAACGCCCTGAAATTCAAAACCATAAACAAAACAGACAAAATGATTATGGCTATGGGGATAATCAATCTATGAACCTCGTTTTTCAGGACTCTCCTTTTTAGAATCACCCCAATCAAAACAATTAAGCCGAATATCAGAATAATCCAGGCCGGGGTGAAATCGGTTATTATAAGAAGAATAAAAGAAAGAGCAACGAATATCCCGCAAAAAATTCTAAAAAACTTTCCTTGTTTTTTTGTCTCTTTGTTGTCTACAGATTCAAGCGGACTAAATCCTCCCCATTTCAATCCGCTAAGAATAACAAACATTGCCAATATAATCATGATAACCAAAAACATTGCCATGGCTTGGGCCGTAAGGCCAACCGGACTTACCCTTAAAGCGATTCTTCCAATAACAGACGCCACTCCGGAGTTTATTTGAGCCAATTTAATCCAAACCCCCAATAAACTGAAATACGCGAATAAGACCACAATCCCCGATGAATAAAGCAACGCTTTGATAATCCCGCTAACTGTTATTATCCCGTTTCCCGTTTCTTCTTTTTTATTTTTTATCTGTAATTTTTCATTTTTCGTTTTTATTTTTTCATTTCTGCCAAGGTTATTCGCCACTAAAAAGTAGAAGGCCGCTAAAGTAATTGTTTCTACTAACCCCATGCTGAATCGCCCGTAATAGCCAAAAATACTTGACATTTTATCAACGGAAAATATCGAAGAAATGATATTTACCCCGACAAAAACCAAAACCGCGCAATCAACCAAAGAAAACCTTATCCTTACCTCTTTGTCTTTGATTATCATTTTTAACAACCATAATAAAAATGAAATCCAAACTAAGAAGAATAGAGCATAAAGCTTATTGAAGTCCAAAACTTCAAAAGAAAAGGGCAAAAAGAACACCGGCGTTAGAAATACCGTAAGATATATGAGAACCTTGAGAATTTTATTTAACATATTTTTTAATTACTAATTAATAATTAGTGATTATTGATTATTGATTATTGATTAATGATTATTGATTAATGATAATTGATTACTGATTATCGATTATCGATTATTTATTATTGATTATTTAGTCCTGCCTTTCCATTTTTGCGCTTCTGTCTTCACTATCTTTATTACCTTATTAAGTTCAATCGGCAACTTATCTGTCCTATCTTTAATCCATTCATATTCCTCTTTATTAATCAGATT
>PEYH01000010.1:2049-4787 GCA_002774465.1 Parcubacteria group bacterium CG08_land_8_20_14_0_20_43_9 | reverse complement strand
AGAAGAAAAAAGGGCTTTTTCGTAAACATTTAAGCTTGGCTTGTCTCCCGCAGTCGCCTTCAGTGTGGCTCGATTCGCCATCGCCGGTTTTTGGATAAAGCAATAAAAACAAAGGGCGAAACCAATAAAAGATGAAATAGCAATTGTTTTGATGAAAGCATTAATATTTTTAATGGCGTTTTCGCGCTTCGGCGGTTCCGGCGCAGAAGATGAAACAAAAGCAAGCAAGAAGACGAACATAATAAAGCTCGCTATTGTGTCAAACACGCTCAAGTTTCCCATAAAATACGCCATAAGAAGGGCGGTCGGGATAGTCGCTGTCCAGAAGTTTATATTTTTGCGTAGATATTGTTTCCACAAGAGATAAATGGCAGAACCGATTAACGAAAAATATCCTAAAAATCCAAGAACTCCGGCGTCAATAAGATTATCAAAGATAATATTATGAGCCCTGTCAAAATTATATTCTCCGATATGCATAAGGCGCGGATTGAAGCTTTTATTGGTGGCGATGATAAAATTTTCCGGACCATAACCAAGCACAGGCCTTTCTAAAAAGGCGCTCCATGCTTCCTGCCAGACAATGGTTCTTGCCCCGTTTGTTCTGGCGTCAAATTCTTTTTGGACTATACTGCCGGGCGTTAAAAGTAAAATTGTGCCCATTAGGAATGTTAATATCCATATCAGTAATCCGATTTTTCCAATAATAATTCCTTTTTTCTTTTTCTCTCCGAAGACCAGCCATAGAAATAAGAGCAGGGGTAAGGTGGCAAGAAAAGACATCGCGAAAGCTCTGCCTCCGCTGGCAATCATGGTGGCGAATATTATTATTGCTCCGCTTCCCATAAGACAACGAAAGGCCCCTTTCGCCTTGTCCAAAAACCAAAACTTGAAATCGTTTTCTTCTCTCAATACAATGAAGGCGTAAATGGCGAAATAAATATTGAAAAGAAGATAACTGGCCAGAAAAGAACTATTCCCCATAAAAGAGCCGTATTCCGCCGGAGGCATTTCCGGAAATCCGGTTTTATCCATCCAGAAAATGAGAGAGCCGATGGTGGCGGAAATTACGGAGAGAATTATGAAATTCAGCCAATCGCGCTTTTTAAAAACAGAGGTTGTGACCGCGAAAAAGGCGAATAGATGGAGCCACATTAAAAGACCCCCCATTCTGCCGAAATTGGACCAAAAACTTCGGGATGGGTCGACCCCCAAAATCGTTGCCGCAATCATAATTAATATGAAAAAGCAGAACAATAATAAAATTATATTTTTTTTGGGACGATATTTTGCGGAACAAGCGACTAAAATCAACCAAGTAAAAAAAATGACCTCGGCAAAGAGATAGAAAAACAAGGCCTTGCTTACAGAGAAGGGGTAGAGGAATCCGGGGACAATTAAGAGCGGAGCAAGCAGAATTAAATAAAAAGAAGTCCGGATAATTTTTATGCAGACAGATTCTAATTTCGTCATAAGATTTATTAGGAACTATTTGTCTTTTATGGCGATTTTTTTCTTGGAAGCGGTTTGGGCTTTGGGAATTTTGAGAGTCAGCACGCCATTTTTTACTTCGGCCTTGGCGGAAGCGATTTTCGCTTTTTCCGGCAGGATGATTTTTTTGGAAAACGGTCCCCAATAGCACTCTTGCTGGAAATAATTTTTTGCTCCTTCGTTGTCGGGCTTTTGCCGGGAGCCCTTGATAATCAGCATATCGTCTTCCGCGGAAATATCCAAATCGCTGGCGCTGATGCCGGCGATTGTTGACTGGATAACTATTTCTTTATCGGTTTCATAGGCGTCAATGGCCAATTCGCCCTCGTTGTTATTTTGGGAAAGCCACTGGCTCGTGGTTTCTTTGTTTTCTTCTGTCGCTTGTTTCTGGCGTGATTTTTTGAACATATTTTTAAAGCGGTTGGCGCATGCCGTGAATTCTTAATTTGTTAACTTTTTTGAATTCGTACAAGACGATAAGGAATAAGACGAAAAGCATTGATATTATAATAACCGCCTTAGTCCATCCTTCTATTGTTATAGCAAGATTATAGGCGCCGTGCAAGATAATTGACCCGGTAAGCCCGAGGAGAAAAAGAAATGTGTTTTTCTTTTTTCTGATGAGAGACCGGGCCAGAAAAAAACCGATATTTGCCGAGCAAAGGGCGTGCAGGAAAGTGGCGCCGATAAATCTTCCGCTTAAAGTCAAAAGAGTTTTCTCCAGCAATTGCGGCTCTTTCAGCACGAAAAGCACCAAGATATTTTCCAGGGCGGCGAATCCCAGCCCGGCGATAATCATATAAATCATCGCGTCTATGGGCTCGTCAAAAGCCGGGTCTTTCAGCACCCGGAACTTTATTATCAAATATTTCGCCGTTTCTTCAACCAGGGCGACTCCTAAAAGGAAATAAATAGCCAGCGTTACTCCGGAGGAGAGATGTAATTTTCCCAGCGCATTGACAAAGCCCCATTCTATTAAGGCGACCGGAAGAGTGGCGGCCATTCCATAGATAAAGATTTTTATGACCATTTCATTCGGCTCGGGACGCCTGTCTTTTCTCAAATAAAAGAGAAGCCAGATAACGCTCGGGACAAGCCCTAAGATTATGAAAATCGGATACAGGAACATAAGTTAATCATTTATCATTAATCATTTATCACTGACCGCTGACCGTTTATCATTAATTAGATATGCGTAGATTCGGTTGGGCCTTGATTTTTTTCCAATTTTTTACGCTTTTTTCAGG
>PEYH01000010.1:0-1845 GCA_002774465.1 Parcubacteria group bacterium CG08_land_8_20_14_0_20_43_9 | reverse complement strand
CAAAACATCAATCATTGCCTGCTGGGCTTCTTTCGCCATGGCCCGGATATAATCCTGTGATTTTTTGATTTTTGGAGGCCTTTTTATGTAATCATACAATACTGCGGTTTTAAGTCCAGAAAAACTGAAATCATAATCCTTGCTGTTTATCATTGGCCGAGGCAATTCTATTGATAATTTATCATTAATCATTGATGATTGCCCGGCTTGCCGGGCAATGGCTGGGCCTCCGGGATACCCGAGTCCGAGAATTCTGGCGATTTTGTCAAGGGCCTCTCCGGCCGCGTCATCTCTGGTTTCTCCCAGTATTTTATACTGTCCGATTTTTTTGACTAAGATAATCTGCGTATGCCCTCCGCTGGCTATTAGGGCCACTGCCGGAAACTTAATTTTGTTTTTGGTTCTTTGTTTTTCGTTTTGCGTTTTTCGTTTTACGCTTTCGCCAATAGGCGTTAGCCAATTGGCAAGCAGATGTCCCTCAATATGGTTCACCGGAATTATCGGCGCATCCCACCAACAGGCGAGGGCCTTGGCGAAATTGACGCCCGTCCAAAGGCAGGGGTCAAGCCCGGGCCCCACGGTCACCGCAATGTAATCAATCTTCGGTTTCCGATATTTCTCCAAAAATTTCGCCGTTTTTTCAGAAAGGAATTTTTCTCTTTCTAATATGCCTTTTATTTTTGAATTTTTATCTGTAATTTTTAATTTTTCATTTTTAACTTTTAATTTAAGCATATTCGTTTCCTTTAAGCTTTGTCCTAAAAGCATAACCAGGTTTTTCTGATGCTCTCTCTTAGCCATTGTCGGATACACTCCTCCCCATTTCTTGTGAATTTCCACCTGCGAAGAAATGAGATTGGACAGTAATTTAAAATCTTTGGCAGAACATTCTGCCAAAGCCATACAAGTATCATCGCAAGATGTTTCAATAGCCAAAATTTTCATTGTGCATTCAGGATATCAAACCCTTGAATTTTTACAACTTTTTCTCTATTATGAAGCCACCCGCCAGTGATTAATTATTAATGACCAATGATTAATTTAGGCCCTATCGTCTAATGGTTAGGACATCAGGTTTTCAACCTGACGACCGGGGTTCGACTCCCCGTAGGGCCGTATTAGAAAAAGTTAGCGAGCGAAGCGAGCTTACTTATTCTTATCCCCTTCCGAAGCTCCGAGCCGAAGGGGAGGGGCGAAGGAGGGCTATCTACTTTAATATCTATGTCCGACAAATACTATCTTAGAATCGCTTTTGCCTCTGATTTGGAAAAGAGGAAAGAGCGGATATTATACCGCTTTTTGGAAATGCTGCCCGGCTTGTTGACTTGGGCAAGTTTTTTTGGCGCAATCTTGTTGTCCTGCCTCAAGCCGGTTTTTGTTTCAGTTTTTGTCATCGTCTTTGTCATCTACTGGCTCTCCAAAACCCTGTATTTTTCTTTTCATATGTGGGCAAGCTACCGCAAAATGAAGCAGAACAAGGAGATTGACTGGCTGGATAAATTGAATAAGATTGGCTCAATATCTAACGGATTGGCGGTTCATAATTGGCAAGACATATATCACTTAGTGGTTTTGCCGATGTATAAGGAGCCCTACGAAGTGGTCAGGGACTCGATAAAATCCCTTCTGACAGCTGACTATCCTAAAGACAAAATGATTGTTGCTTTGGCCCTGGAAGAGCGGGCAGGAGAGGATTTCAACAGCGGTTTGTCCCAAAAGATAAATCAAGAATTCCAAAACAAATTTTACCGATTTTTTATCACAGTTCACCCGAAAAATCTTCCCGGAGAGATTGCCGCCAAGTCGTCTAACGAAACCTGGGCGGCCAGGAAGGGCAAAGAATTG
>PEYH01000053.1 GCA_002774465.1 Parcubacteria group bacterium CG08_land_8_20_14_0_20_43_9 | reverse complement strand
TGTAGATTCCCATAGGGGCAGCATCTGTTTCGCCTCGGAAGAAGGCAAGGGAACCACCTTTACCATTTCTTTGCCTGCTATAGGATAGTAAAATCGGGAAAAATATTATAAAATGAGAGACAGGCAGGCATTTGACAAGCTCTGCCAAAGAGTTAAAATAATGGTAGAATTAACTAATAAGGATTATGGCTAAAAAAATTTTGATTATAGAAGACGAAGAGTTGCTTCTGAATCTTCTTAAAAACAAGCTAAGCGAGCTGGGTTATCAGGTTTTTACTGCCCTTGACGGTTTGCAGGGATTGGAAGCAATCAGGGAAGTCGCCCCAGACCTGATTTTATTGGATATTGTTATGCCCAAAATGGGCGGTTTTGAGGTTCTGGAAAAGAAGCAAGAGGACGACTCTATTAAAAATATTCCGGTTATTATTATCTCTAACTCCGGCCAGCCGGTAGAGCTGGAGAAAGCCAAGAAGCTGGGAGCCAGGGACTGGCTGGTCAAGACAGAGTTTGACCCGGTGGAGGTAGTAGAAAAAGTGATAAAACAAATTGGAGACAGCAACAATAATTAAGATATTTGGTTAAAATTATGCAAGAACATATTCTTATCATAGAGGACGATAAATTTCTGCGTGAACTTATATCAAGGAAACTCTTGAGTGATGGTTTTAAGATTGAGGAAGCCATAGACGGCGAAGAGGGGTTGAGAAAAATAGAGGAGGTAAAGCCGGACTTGATATTGCTTGACCTCATTCTGCCCGGCTTAGACGGGTTTGAGGTATTAGAAAGGATTAAGGACAATCCGAGCACCAGCGCTGTGCCGGTGCTCATCCTTTCCAATCTTGGCCAGAGGGATGAAATTGAAAGAGGGCTGAAGCTGGGGGCAGTCGATTTTTTGGTAAAAGCGCATTTCACTCCGGAAGAAATAGTGGATAAGATTAAAATCATCTTTGAGAAAAGGCCGCTTGCCGCCAAAAGCTAATAGTTTTTATTGCAACAGAATTTGGGGAAAGTCCTGCGCAAGGACTTTTCTTTGTGAAATATGTTTATTCTGGTCTATGGAAAAGATACTTATAGGGCTTGGCAGGAACTTAAGAAGATAGTTGGCAAAGCGGAGAGAGAGAATAATATTTCTCTTTCCTTGGGCTCTTTGGGAGAGCAATTTTCGGCAATAGAGGAGTTAGAGAACGAATTAAGGCATGGCTCAATATTTGAGAAGGAAAAGATTTTAGTTCTAAGAAATGCTCTTGGCAAAGCGGCCTTCAGGGAGGGGCTGATAAAAGAAGCGAAAAACCTGGATAGCTATAACCATGCCCTGATAGTTTTTTACGAAGAAGGAGATGCCTTTGCCAGCGCGGATTTATTGAAAATTTTTAAAAAACAGGGCGAAGTTTATAAATTCAATCCATTGAGAGAGGGAGAATTAAAAGAATGGGCGGGAAAAGAGTTTTCTTCTTTGGGAGCAAGCATCAAGCCGGATGCCTTTGCCTTATTGCTTGATTCAACAGGCAGCGATTTATGGCGTTTGTCCGCGGAGATAAGGAAGCTCATCGCCTATAAGGCGGGTAAAAAAGAAATTGAAAAGAAAGATGTCGGGCTTTTGGTAAGCCCGAATATTGAGGCCGTAATTTTCAAGACAATTGACGCGATTGCCTCAGGAAACAAAAAAACTGCTCTCGGGTTGATATATAAGCATTTGGAAAAAGGTGATTCTCCGCTTTATCTTTTCTCAATGATAATATTCCAATTCAGAAATTTGTTGGTGGTTAAAGAATTGGGAGACCGCCCCCTTGAAGAGAAGATAAATCTTTTGAAGCCGATGCATCCATTCGTAGTGCGCAAGAGTTCCTGGCTGGCAAGTAGGTTTTCTTTGGAACAATTAAAAGACATTTATCTTAAGATTTTTAAGACGGATTTGGCGGTTAAAACAGGAAAAATAAAACCAGAGACAGCTCTGGAGTTGTTGGTGACAGACATATAGTGTTTTTTTATTTCAAAATCCGGGTAACGCTGGATTTTTTTCTGGCAGCAGTATTTTTCTTTATAATATTTTCTTTTGCCGCCTTATCCACTATTTTATAGAATTCAGGAAGCAAGTCATTCGCTTCTTTTATTTTATCGTCTTTCTTCAAAGAGAGAATTTGTTTTTGCAGCGCTTTGATTTTTTTTATATAACGCAAATTGGCCGCTCTGTTCCGGCTCTCTTTTCGCAAAGATTTAATGGCTGATTTGGTTATGGGCATGTGCGCTTCGCTTAAATTAAAAGTTAAAAATTAAAAGTTAAAAATCAAAAGTTAAAATGAAAACAAGATATCCTTTTCTGATTGATACCATATCATAAGTGGGTTTTTATTTCAAGTTCCAGGAGAGGTTTGTCTTTCCGCGGCCATTGAAAAATCCTGCTTTTTGCTGTAAAATAAAGAAAAATGCTCCCTCCATACTTAAAAAAATATTTTTGGGACGTGGATTTTTCCATTCTGGACACGGAACAGCGCCCCCGATTTGTTATTGAGAGGATTTTAGAATACGGAGATAGGAAATCAGTTAGGTGGATGAAAGAAAATTTTTCTTCGGAAGAAATCAAAAAAACCCTTTCAATTTCCAAAAATCTTTCGCAAAAGTCAGCTAATTTTTGGCAGACCATTTTTGGCTTAGATAAGAATAAAATTCTATGTTTAAGGAAGTCATTTCAAAAAAAACACAAAGCAATTTGGAAATATTGAAAAAGGCGGGCTTAATTGCCGGTTTTTACCTCGCTGGCGGCACAGGCGCAGCTCTACATTTAGGCCATCGCCTTTCTGCTGACGCGGATTTTTTTAGCAGGAAGAAATTCGATAATCAGCGCCTGCTTCAGAATGTCAAGGAATCAGGCAAATTTTCGATTGTTAAAGAAGCAGAAAATACTTTGACAGGCGTTTTTAATGGAACGAAAATTACTTTTCTGGCATATGATTATCCCCTTCTTTTTCCCTTGAAAAAAATTGGCCATATTAATCTTGCTGACCTAAGAGATATTGCTTGTATGAAAATTTCTGCGATTTCTTCGCGCGGAAGCAAGAAAGATTTTATTGATTTATACTTTATTTGCCAGCAGGGTATTTCGTTAAAACAGGCATTAGCGCTGTTTGAGAAAAAATACCAGAGCGCTGATTATAATATGGTGCATATTTTGAAAAGTTTGGTCTTTTTTGATGATGCTGATAGCGACCCTATGCCAAAAATGCTGGTCCCTGTTGCCTGGAAACAGGTTAAGAATTATTTTCAAGAAAAAATAAAAGCAATTCAATGATTTCCTTTATAACGGGCAAAATCAAGATAAAAGGCGAAGGCTTTATTGTTGTTGAAAATAACGGTATTGGTTTTAAGGTTTTTGTCTCGCCTAAGACCTTGGAGGAATTGAGCTTGGGGGAAGTGTCCGAGTTTTTTATTTTTTTCGCGGTCCGCAATGAAAAACCGGAATTATACGGATTTTTGAATCAGGAAGAACTGAAGGTTTTTGAAATCGTAGAGAAAATTTCAGGCATTGGCCCTAAGGGAGCAATGCTGATTGCTTCGCTCGGGACATTTGAGGAGCTTAAAAGGGCTATAGAAATTCAGGATTTTGCATTTTTTTCCAAAATCAAGGGTATTGGCAAAAAGAAAATTCAGAAAATTATTTTAGAACTGGGGGGCACTATAAAAAGGATTGAGGAAACAGGGGAACAGAATTTCCAAGACGAAGAGGCGGTTAAGGGCTTGATATCTTTAGGGTTTTCCCAAAAAGAGGCAAAAATGGCCCTGGAGAAGGTTCCGGAAGAAGTAAAAGACCCAAGCCAAAGAGTTCAGCAGGCGTTGAGGCAGTTTACCAAGAATGATTAAAAGAATTCTGAAAAAGCTTATTCCGCAAGTTTTTCTGAACTGGTACTACCAGTTTTTTCCTCTGTGGGGAGCTGTTTGGCACCGCTTCCCCTCAAGGAAGCTAATAGTGGTCGGGATAACCGGCACTAATGGAAAATCCACAACCGTTCAGCTGGTTTCGGACATTCTAAGGCAGGCAGGGCTCAAGGTTGCCTCTCTTTCCTCAATTTGTTTTCAAATAGGAGATAAAATCAGCCAAAATAAACTCAAGATGACAATGCCTGGCCGCTTAAAGCTTCAGCGTTTTTTAAGAGAGGCGGTCAGGAGTAATTGCCAGTACGCTGTGTTAGAGGTTACTTCCGAAGGTATTAAACAATTTCGTCATAAGTTTATCAATTTTGATGCAGCTATTTTCACCAATCTTGAAAAAGAGCACATTGAGTCGCACGGTTCGTTTGAGGAATACAAGAAAGCCAAAGGGAAATTATTTCAGGGGCCGGGAGTCAAAGGTGCGATAGTGAATTTGGATGATTCCTGGGCTGACTATTTTTTAGGATTTCCCGTCAAAGAGAGGTGGGGATACACAATAAATCCAAAATCCAAAATCCAAAATCCAAAAAAAGAAACCCGGAAATTAAACATTGTCCAGGGAGAGGAAATAGGGCTTTTTGAGGACCATTCAGAGTTTATAATTGAGGGGCAAAAATTTAATATTCCTTTAGTGGGGGAGTTTAATGTTTATAACGCTTTGGCGGCCATATCTTTTGGTTTGTCCCAAGGAATAAATTTGGATATTATGGCAGTGGCCTTAAAAAAGCCAGGCAAGATTTGGGGCAGGATGGAGTTTGTGATTAAAGAGCCGTTTAGGGCAGTGGTTGATTATGCCCACACCCCGAAAGCGCTTGAAGGAGCATACAAGACGCTTTCCATCGGCAAATCAGGAAGCGACAGGAAGTTAATATGCGTTCTCGGCTCTTGCGGAGGGGGCAGAGATAAGTGGAAAAGACCGGTCTTCGGCGGTTTGGCGAGCCAATATTGCGATAAAATTATTCTAACCAACGAAGACCCTTATGAT
>PEYH01000008.1:1511-16849 GCA_002774465.1 Parcubacteria group bacterium CG08_land_8_20_14_0_20_43_9 | reverse complement strand
TATTTCTTGATTACTTCCTGAAAATCTGCGCATTCTACTTTCAGATTTTTTGGGTCAAAATCTCGGATATTTTCTATCATCCTTTTATATCTTTTATCGTTCAGATAAATTTTAGAAGACCAACCCATAAATCCAGGTCCATAAGATAAATTAAAATTATAAACATAGTAGACTGCTAAAGTTAGCGGATCTAATCTTATTTTCTTTTTCCAGACATCGTTTAAAATCAATCTTATTCTTTCAAAAGTTTTTTTATTAGGCTTTAATTCCCTTAGTCTTTTGTAAAGAATGCTCGGTTTTTCTATCTGAAATTTCCAATAATTACACAGGATGTCAAAAATATCATAGCCGATGACCTCTATGTCTAATTTTTTACTCAAGGCTATTTCGATTGATCCACCGCCAAAAAAAGGCGAAACAACTCTTTTTATATTTTCCGGTAATAGCTCAACAATGTAACCTACTGCTAAGCTTTTGCCCCCAGCGTATCTTATGGGAGAAAGAGCAACCCTTTTATATTTATTTTGACTATTTGGATTAGAGCTCCTTGTGCGATCCAGAAACTTTTTTTTCTTATAAGCGAGAGTATTGTCGTGAGTGCCGCTTTCCAAGTTTCTTATAATTTTGACCACCACACCTCGCACCTCTACCTCCCTGCGATAGATTGGCAACATTTCTTGATTTGCTGGCTGTAGCCTAATACGGGATTTTTCTCTATAGATTTTTTTTAGTGTAGCTTCGTTATCATCGATAATCGCGACTACTGTTTGGCCATCGTCGGCAGTTCCCTGTTTGCGGATTATGACAATATCGCCATCAAATATCCCGTCATCAATCATGCTATCGCCCTGAACACGTAAAGCATAATGGTTATGGAATTTACTAATCTCGTTTTTGGGCACCCTAATCGTTTCGTCAGGAACTTCTATTGCTTCTATAGGCTGCCCGGCAGCGATGGTCCCGACGATTGGGATCCTTACCAATTTTTGATTATCCTTATTTTCGCTTAATTCAATTGACCTCGATTGATTTTCTCTTTTTTCAAGATAACCTTTTACTGATAAAGCCTCTACGTGCTGATGAATAGTAGATTTCGCTAATTTGAAATATTTTCCAATATCCTCAAGAGAGGGCGAATACCCCTTCTTCTCCATGTAATTTTTTATATATTCCAAAATTGACTTTTGTTTAGGAGTTAACATATTGACGTTGATTTAAACTAAGTGATATTATTATATTATACCGAACATAAACCGAACACGCAAAATGTCAAATGTGGATAACTTAAATATGGAAAATAGGTGTAGAAAAATGGTGTCAAATCTATTTTTCCGTTATTTATGTTCAAAAAATTAGTCGAAAAGGACGTAGAAGAAAGACTGCGAAAGATTATAGCCCAGTATAAACTTGGCGGTGCTTTGAGCGTTGTCAAAGTGAAGGGCTGGATTTTTGATGATTATGGTGATTCAGCGAGCGAGGCCAGCAATAATTTTCAAAAAAAGTTTTTTCACTGTTTTAAAGATATTAAAGATATTACTGATATCAAAACTAAAAAATTTGATGAAGTTTTGAGAGTCAGCACTGATGCATGGAATGTCCTTCCTCACCGGTCGTTAGGCGGTAAATCCTCGCAGCAGATGATGTCAGTAGAAATAAAAAAAGAATCCAGCTCCGAAAAGCTAAGTGATAGCCGCATGCCGAAAGTTATCGTCGGAGATAGCGAAATGTCTTATGACGATTATATAGTGATGCTGAAAGAAATGGGAAGACGCCAAAAGCCGTTTAAGCGGCAGGTGGAAAAAGGAATTCTGCCTTTTTACAAAGAATTTTTATCTCAAGAAGAAAAACTATCCAAAAAGGAAGTGGAAGAACATTTTAGAGTTGTTGAAATTTTCTTTGAAAGAGTTTTCTGGGTCGGTTTTTTAAGCTTTGAGGCAATTAGGCCGGAGTTCGTAACATATGAGTTCCCGCATTGGTGGCAAACCCATGTTCTTTTTGACGACCGTGACGAGAATGAAATTCTATCATCCCTGAAGATATTTTTGCGTTTTATGAAAACAAAATTCGGCCGAGAATTGAACGGCCGAGGAATATAAGGAACACTTATCAGCAGTTGTGTTTATCGTATCAATATGATACGATAAATGTGCATAATTGATACGAATAATATGGAAATAAGCCAAAGACAATTAAAAATACTTTTGATAATCCTTAAAAATGGGGCGCTGTCATCCTCTGCTATTCACGCAAAAATAATAGAGGAAGGCGATAAGATTTCCCTTATTACCATCAAACGGGCGCTGTCGGCTATGGCGGCGTCCGGCCTGCTTGTCGTTTCTGGCTCCGGGCCGTCTATAAGTTACGAAGTAAGCGCCAGGGGTCGTTTATTTACCCCCATCGATGCGGAGGAGTATTGTATTGTGGAGCCGGACAAAAGATTCGGATTGAGCCGATATAATGTTGAATTATTCCAAGCTGTGCCTGCGGATATTTTTGAGGAGAGCGAATCGAAGGTTCTTAACGCCGCAACGGCAGAATATAAAAAGCGGACAAAAAACATATCCGCAGTCGTTCAAAAGAAAGAACTGGAGCGATTGGTTATTGAGCTTGCCTGGAAGTCGTCAAAAATTGAAGGGAACACATACACCCTTCTTGATACCGAAAGATTAATTTTTAAAAATCAAGAAGCGGCAGGGCATGATAAGAAAGAAGCGCGAATGATTTTAAACCACAAAGAGGCCTTTACTTTTATCCGCCAGAATTTGTCGTTTTTTTGTAACCTCACAAGAGCAAATTTAGAAAAACTTCATGCTGTTTTAGTTAAAGACCTAAGCGTTGATTTGGGTTTGCGCAAGAAACCGGTTGGAGTGGTGGGTTCAAAATATCAACCATTGGATAATGGATATCAAATTGAAGAAGCGGTAAAAGAACTTTCAAAGATTATCTCAACACAGAATACGCCTTATGCCAAAGCACTCCTCGCCCTTGTCGGAATCAGCTATATCCAACCCTTTGAAGACGGCAATAAACGAACAGCGCGCCTAATGGCCAATGCCTTACTGATTTCCCATGGCCTTGCCCCGCTTTCGTACCGGAGCGTAGACGAAAATGAATATCGCGAAGCAATGTTGGTATTTTATGAAATCAACTCTCTTTTGCCTCTTAAAAGAATTTTTATTGGTCAGTATGAATTTGCTGCCACGAATTACGCGGTAAAGTAAATAGTTAAAATACCCCTGGCCGAGAGGGGTTAAAAATTATTAAAAACATTTATTAATGATATGAGACAAGAAAACCTTTTCACAGAGACCCAAAAACAATTTAAGGAAATTGCTGATATTTTAAATTTAGAACCCGAAATTATTCGGCAGTTGGAGGAACCGCAAAGATTGATAAAATTTCAAATCCCGGTCAAAATGGACAACGGAAAGATTAAAATTTTTTACGGATTCAGGGCTCAACATAATAATGTTTTGGGCCCCTATAAAGGAGGAATCCGCTTTCATCCGAAAGTTTCCGAAGACGAAGTCAAGGCGCTCTCTATTATGATGACTTGGAAATGCGCTTTGGTGAATTTGCCTTTTGGGGGAGGGAAAGGAGGGGTGATTGTTGAACCCAAGGAATTAAGCGAAAAAGAATTAGAGAGGATTTCTCGGGGATATGTCAGGGGCGTTTTCCCCTGGATAGGACCGGAGGTGGATATTCCGGCGCCTGACATCAATACCAATCCAAAAATTATGGCTTGGATGGTTGACGAATATTCCAAACTCAAGGGCGAAGATTCTCCGGCGGCTTTTACTGGAAAACCCTTGGAAGTTTGGGGGCTGGAAGGCAGAGAAGAAGCCACGGGATATGGAGGAGCGGTCATTCTTGAAAAATTAAAAGAGAAGTTTAATCTTAACCCAAAGGAAACAACTTTGGCTATTCAGGGCTTTGGAAATGTGGGTTCAAATTTTGCCCGCTTTGCTTTTCAAAAAGGTTTTAAAATTATAGCTCTTTCCGAAGATGTCGGAGGAATTTACGCGGAAGCCGGGTTAAATCCGGAAAAAGTCCTTGAGTGCCGGGAAGAGAAAGGCGAAATCGCCGGCTGTTATTGCGTGGGTTCGGTTTGCGACACAAATTTTGGGAAGCAAATTAGTAATGAGCAACTTTTAGAAATGGATGTTGACATTTTGGTGCCTGCGGCGGTTGAAAATGTCATTACCGAAGAAAACGCCCCGAAAATAAGGGCTAAATACATCATAGAGATGGCGAATGGTCCGATTACAGCAGGAGCCGAGAAAATTTTGGAAAAAAGGGGGATTTTGTCGGTGCCGGACATTTTGGCGAATGCCGGCGGAGTCGCTGCTTCTTATTTTGAGTGGTTGCAATCAAAACAAAAGGAAAAATGGCAAAAAGAGAGAACATTGAATGAATTGTCTGAAATTTTAGGAAAGGCCTTTGACGAAGTTTGGGAATTGTCCCAAAAAGAGGAGATAAAGTTCAAGCAAGCGGCTTATCTTTCAGCTATAGGTCGAGTGGTTAAGGCGATGAAAGATTAGTGGAAAATAGAAAATAGGTGTAGAAAATAGGTGTCAAATCTATTTTATTTTCAATCATTAAAAATAGACTTGACACCATTTAATAACATGAAAAATAAAAGAATATTTATAATCATTATATTAATTTTTATTGGCGCAATGTTTTGGATTTGGGCTGAAAAGAATACGCAAAAAGAGAGCGAAGATTTACTTCAAGACAACCATAAACAGACCGCAGAGGAGAGCGCGGAGTATGTTACGGAGCAAGAAGGGAGCGGGTGGAAAGATTATGCTAACTCAGATTTTAGTTATTCTTTCCAGTATCCATCAGAATGGCAGCTTTTTACTTCTGCGCCTGTGCTAAAATGGAGTTTTTTTGACCAAGGCCAAGTAGTGGCAGTAAGGTGGTTTAATGAAAGTGAGCCCATCAGCTATTTTTTAATAAGACCTACTATTCTTGGGAGTGGCGAGCTTAGCTTGATTGGATTTTGGCAAACAAAAGTTTTTACTGCTGGATTAGAGGGGTTGAAGGTAAAATCAAATGAAAGTTTGGAATTTCAGGGCTATTCTGCGCGGAAGCTGGCTTTTTATCATCCAGAAGTGGACTATACAGAAATATCTTATTTTATTCTAAAAGAAAACATCGTTTATGAAATTACAGCTGCTTCTTTAAATTTTGAAGAAGAAGATTTTGATTATATGTTTCTGAACTTTCGTTTTCTAAAATAAATGCGTATTCAGGCGCGGGGGAAGTCGGACTTTGGACTTCGGCGCTTGGAGCGCCCACAGCAGGCAAGAGAAAAACCCTTGTTTCATAAGGGTTTTGGAGTTCAGCCATTGACACATTGCCACTCGCTATGGTATAATATATATAGTTAAGGAGTGATAGAGATAGAACCTTACAAAACATCAAGGCATATAAAGGGGGCTCATCGTGTACGAAAGGATGTTGCGTTGGAACAGGAAAAGGCTCAAGATTAGAAATCCATTCAAGGGCTTGAATCCCATGAAGGTCAATCCCGGAGGGCTGGCAATGAAGCTGCTTACCTTCGTCTTTACTCTCGCGGGATTGGTCGTGAGTGGACTCTGGTTAAGGGTGTTTAAGGACTTGGTCAAGAACTATACGGACCTTGACAACCCATCGAGGTTGCCAAACGGGCCCAAGCAGATTGCGTTTTGGGCGTGTGGGGTGAGTGTAATCTCACTTCTGGCCACATTCGTGCTAGCATATGAGGCGCGATACGAGGCCATTGGCACATTCTTCCTGGCCATCTGCTCTTGTGCCTTTGCGGGGCAATGGCTAAAGAGGAAGGTTCCAAGGCGGATAACGCCTTGAGAAGTACCCCAGACGCTGGTTTCACCGGGCGTTTGGGGTTTTTAATATCAGGCAAAACAAAATTCCGAGCGGGGGAAGTCGGTATTTTCGCGCGGGACAAGTCAGGGATTTTATGATAGGATTAAAGAATATGTTTATGAATGACAAAATTAAAAATACTGATAAAGAATTGCCAAAAGGGGTTGAGGTGGTCGTGTCTGCCGTCATAACAAACAAAGAAGGAAAGATTCTTTTGGTTAAATCGCCGAAATGGGCCAATAAGTGGATGATGCCGGGAGGCCATATCGAACCGGGGGAAACAATGGCAGCGGCGGCGAAAAGAGAAATCCAAGAAGAGGTGGGCATTGAAATAGAGCCAAAGAGCATCCTTTTATTCCAGGAGCTTATTAATTCAAAGGATTTTTATCGGCCGGCGCATTTCATTTATTTTGTTTTTTTATGCGAAATGAAAGACGGAGACAATGTTGTTTTGGACAATAGCGAACTCAACGGTTATATTTGGGTCAAGCCGGAAGAAGGGCTGAAAATGGAGTTAGCCGAGAGCTTCAGCGAAACGATTAATAAATACATTGGGCACGGGAGTAATTTTTGTTAACCATTGACATCTCGGTTAACATAGGTTAACCTGTCATAATAGGTTAACAAAATAAATATGAAGAAAAATTTTATCTCGACCACTGAACTGGCAAAATTGCTCGGCATAAGCAGGATAGCGGTTTATAAAAAGATAAAAAGGGGGACAATAAAGGCGGTTAAAGTAGGCCGCAATTTTGTTCTTGAAAAAAAGGACTTATATGGAATTTTGGGCAAAGAACTCACGGGAGAGCAAAAATCAGAAGTTGATAGAGCGGTCAGAAAAATAGTTAAAGAATATGGAGAAACCCTAAGAATGTTAGGGGAAACATAATGAAAATATTGTCCATTAAAGAAGTTGAATATATCGCTTTCCGGCTGGCTCGCCAGTTGATGACACATAATGAGCCGATTCCGGAATTTGAAAACAGGTCGCCCAATATCTCGGAAAGCTGCTTAAGCGTGCCCTTCCAGACATTCGGAAAGAAACCGCTTTATGGCGGCCTTATCGGCAAGGCGGCCATTCTTTTTTATTTGATGATAAAAAATCATCCTTTCCAGAATGGCAACAAAAGAATCGCCATAACTGCCTTATTCGTTTTCCTGCATAAAAATAAAAAATGGTTGGTAGTGGACAATAAAGAGTTATATAATTTCGCCCTTTGGATCGCTGAAAGCAGCCCCAAATTTAAAAAGGAAACAGTGGCTGCCATTGAAAAATTTATTATGTTTTATATCAAAAATCTAAAATGAAGAAGAAGAAAAATACAAGGCAGGATTTTTATTTTAAGAAGGCCAAGAAGGAGAATTATCCGGCCCGCTCGGTTTATAAACTGCAGGAGATAGATAAAAAATACCGGCTCATTAAGCCTGGCGATTTTGTTTTGGATATCGGCTGCGCCCCGGGTTCCTGGATGCTTTATCTTGCCGAGAGGGCGGGCAGAAAAGGGAAGGTTGTGGGCGTTGATATCGCCGACCTGAAGATTCCCCTGAAAGGAAATATGGAATTTATAAAGCAGGATATCAGGGAACTGGCCGGCAGTTTTGGCAGGGATTTTGATGTCATTGTTTCCGACGTTGCGCCGGAAACCTCCGGCATCCATTCTGTTGACGTGGGCCGGTCGTTAGAGCTTGCTGAGACCGCTTTGAGCATAGCCGAAAAAGCCCTAAAACCGGGAGGGAAATTTGTTTGCAAATTATTTGAGGGCGAAGGAGTAGAAAAGTTTTTGGAGGAGGCAAAAAACATTTTTTCTTTTGTTAAACCTTTCCGCCCCAAGGCGGTAAGAAAACACAGCCGGGAATTTTATCTAATAGTTAGAAATTTCAAAAATGAACTGGGCTCAAAATCTTTATAAAA
Organism: Parcubacteria group bacterium CG08_land_8_20_14_0_20_43_9; assembly: GCA_002774465.1. Lineage (GTDB taxonomy): Bacteria > Patescibacteriota > Minisyncoccia > Minisyncoccales > PEYH01 > PEYH01. The sequence continues at coordinate 9,063 of PEYH01000008.1, read as the reverse complement.
AGCAGGCTGCTTGGCTTTTGAAAGAGAAATATGAAGGACATCTGTCCGCAGAGGCCAAGGCAGACATTGAGAAATTGAGGCAGGGAGAACCGCTGGATTATCTTATTGGTTTCACATATTTTTTGGGAAGCAGAATTGATTTGGGGAAAAGGCCGTTGATACCGAGGCCGGAAACAGAATTTTGGACAGAGAAAGCCATTGCCGAAATCAGGAAAGACAAGAGAAAGGCAGAATGCCTGGATTTATTCTCTGGCAGCGGAGCCATAGGGATTGCGGTTTTGAAGCACATTCCCGGAGCATCGGTTGACCTCGGGGAGATTAACAAGGATTTTATTCAGCAAATCAAGTTTAACCTTCGGGCTAATAAAATAGCGGAGAAGAGGGCGGCGGTCATCCAAACGGATATTTTCCAAAACATTAAAAAGAAGTATGATTGCATATTCGCCAACCCGCCGTATATTGCCGAGAAGCGGAGAAGGAGAGTGCAGAAGCCGGTTTTGGATTATGAGCCGAAAAGCGCCCTTTTCGGCGGGAGAGACGGCCTGCTTTATATCAGAAAATTTCTTAAGCAGGCGAAGAAATACCTGAAGCCAGAAGGAAAGATTTATCTTGAATTTGACTCTTTCCAGAAGCCCAAAATCAGCGCTCTGCTTAAAAGAGAAGGATACAAAAATTTTCAGTTTTTTAAAGACCAATACAATCACTGGCGGTACGTAAAGATAGATGTTTCGTAATAAAGGCGACTGATGGTTGTATTAATTAGTAGATAATATATGGCGGAGAAGAGCGATGAAGAAATCGTGCGTTTGGTGCAGTCAGGGCAAACTAATTTTTTTAGTGTTCTGATTGAGAGATATGAAGAAAAAATCAGGCGTTACGCGCGGAAGTTTCTTTCAAACAGAGAAGACACGGACGATATTATTCAGGGCGTTTTTATAAAGGCGTATGTCAATGTCCGGAGTTTTGACACTAAAAGAAAGTTTTCTTCCTGGCTTTACAGAATCGCCCACAACGAGCTGGTTAATCATTTAAGGAAAAGAAGATTTTTTTCATCATTTGATTTTGACGCTTTTTTCCCTCATTCTGTCCGGCTTCACGACAACGAAACGGAAAAAGAAATCAGCCAGAAAGAAATACAGGCGACCATAGACAATTGCCTTGATAAATTGGAGCCAAAGTATCGAGAGCCGATTATCCTTTATTATCTGGAAGAATTGAGTTACCGGGAAATCGCGAATATTTTGCGTCTGCCGCTCTCTACCGTCGGGGTTCGTCTGAACAGAGGAAAAGAGAAATTGAAATCAATTTATAATAGAATATATGAACAATCATCTCCTGAAAAATAACATAAAAGAGCAGATTCTAAAAAGAATCAGGGGCAAGGAAGTCAGAATGAAGCCGAAATTGCTGTTTGTTTTAAAAACCGCGCTTGGCGCGCTGGCGATAGTTTTATTCTTCGCGTTCGCCGTATTTGTTTTGAGCTTCATAATGTTTAAGGTGCGGGCGACCGGGATTTGGTACGCGCCCGGATTCGGGTTTCGGGGAATGCAATTATTTTTGACGCGTTTTCCGTGGCATCTTTTAGTTTTCGTCCTGATTGCCGTGGCGATATTGGAGTTATTGGCCAAAAAATTTTCCTGGGTTTATAAAAGGCCCTTAGTTTATTCTATCGCGGGGATACTGTTGTTTGTTGCTGTGGCAGGTTTTGCCGTTTCGCGCACAACCGCGCATCCTCAACTGTTCCGGGTGGTTCAGGAAGGGAAAATGCCGATTATGGGACCGTTTTATCATGGCCGCGTTATGCAGCCCCCCGCCAATCTCCATATTGGGGAAATATCCGCTATCAGCGGAAATGGATTTTTCGTAAAAAACGAAAAGGGGGAAATTCTTGAAGTGATTGTTTCTCCCCAGACCGTTCTGCCCAAAGGCGAAGAGATGCGGGAGGGCGATTTGATTATGATTATGGGAGAAAGAAAGGACTCATTCATCAGCGCTTTTGGCGTTCGCAAAATAGAGAAAGACCGGGACTCTTTTTTCCCGCAATTTAATAAGCGTAGAGGGCCGAATAGGTTGCCCGCTAATATGATGAAATAAAAGCGGGTTATTATTGTATTAATAAAATATAGAGATATTCTGATAAAATATCTTTTTTAATATTTAATAATCTTATATGAAAATATTTCCCAAGATTAAAGGCCTATACTTTAAACTCAAAGGTTTCTGCCAGTGGACGATGAAGCATAAATTTATCGGTTTTATTATAATCGCAGTGCTTGTCGCGGGCGGTTATTTTGGCATTAGAGCCATAAGTCCTGAAAAACAAGGGGAAATAACCTATACCACTGCGCCGGTGGGAAGAGGAATTTTGACGACCACTATCAGCGGGAGCGGTCAGATATCGGTTTTAGACCAGGTTGACATCAAGCCCCGGGTTTCGGGAGACATTGTCTATGCGGGCGTTAAGAAAGGCGATGAGGTCAGGGCCGGAGGATTGCTTTTCAAAAATTGATACCGCAGACGCGGAAAAGGCGGTTCGGGATGCGGAGATATCATTGGAAACGGCGAAATTAGAAATGCTGGAATTATTGGATTCGCCGGATGAATTGGAATTATTAAAAGCGGAAAACGATTTATTGTCTGCCAAAAAATCAATCATTACAGCGTTAAAATCTTACGTCTCAAAGACCAACAGCCATCTGTCTTTGGTCTTGTCGGCCCAAAGAGGCATTGAAGATACGAAAGACGCTGTGGTGAACGCGCAGAGAAGCATTGAGGAGAAAGAGTTAAGTTTGGAAGACCTTAGAGCCGGCGCAGACGCTTTGACAATCAGGGCAAAAGAGATAACTATTCAGCAAAAAGAGGACGGCTTGATTGACGCCAAAGAGGAGATGGATAATCATTACATAAGAGCTCCGTTTGGCGGAGTAATGGCAAGCGTGGAGGCGTCAATCGGCGATTCGGTTTCTTCCGGAACCGCGCTGGCCACGATTATCACCGAACAAAAAGTAGCCGAAATCACCCTGAACGAGGTTGATGTCAGCCAACTGAAATTGGGACAGAAAGCCACTATTACGCTTGACGCCATTGATGATTTAATGCTTACCGGAGAGGTCGTTGATATTGACACCCTGGGAACGGTCAGCCAGGGCGTAGTTAGCTATGATGTTAAAATAGTCCTTGATACCCAAGAGGATAGAATAAAACCCAATATGAGCGTTTCTGCGGAGATTATCACAAACATCAAGCAAAACGCGCTTTTAATTTCAAATTCCGCCATTAAATATCAAGGCGAACAGCAGTATATTGAAGTGATGTCTTCGGACGGGATAATCAGCAAAAAATCGGTTATCGCAGGACTTTCTAACGACACGATGACCGAGATTTTAAGCGGCGTCCAGGAAGGAGAGATGGTGGTCATGGCTTCTTCTTCCGGCGCCTCAACCGCCAAAACGTCTAATAATGATTCTTTCGGAGGAGTCCCCGGGGGCGGAGGCATAATGAGAATAATGCGCTAATTATCCGGATATGATAGAAGCCAAAAACATAACCAAGATTTATAAGCACGATAATATTGAAACCAAAGCCCTCAAAGGGGTCTCTTTCAGCATTGGGGAAGGGGAATTTGTGGCCATTATCGGGCCGTCCGGTTCCGGCAAATCAACCCTAATGCATATCTTGGGCTGTCTTGACGCGCCGACCAGCGGACATTATTTGTTTGAAGGCAGAGACATTGCCGAACTCCCCGACAATGAGCTTGCCGACATTCGCAAAAAGAAAATAGGATTTGTGTTTCAGACCTTTAATCTTTTGCCAAGGACAACAGTTCTCCGCAACGTGGTTCTGCCTTTGGTTTACGCCAATTTTCCCCGGGAAGAACGGGAAGAAATGGCGAAAGAAGCCCTGCGCAAGACGGGCCTTGAGGAAGAGCGGTTTAACCATCTCTCAAATCAGCTTTCGGGCAGACAGATGCAAAGAGTGGCGATTGCCCGGGCTCTGGTAAATAAGCCGTCCATCATTCTTGCCGATGAGCCGACGGGAAACTTGGACAGCAAAACCGGGGATATCGTTTTAAAAACATTTCAAGAATTAAACAGGCAGGGCCAGACAATCGTTTTGATAACCCACGAAAGATATATCGCAGACCAGGCAAAGCGGATAATCTCCATTAAAGACGGAGAGATTATTGAAGATGCTCCGGCTGGTTACTCTAAAAGCATTAAACCGATTCAGGAATAAAATGTTTTTAAGCGACTTATTGGAAGAAACTGTCTCCGCCATACTGGTCAATAAAGCCAGGACAGGGCTTACTGTTTTAGGCATTGTTATCGGGATTGGCTCGGTGGTGGCTTTGATGTCCATCGGTCAGGGCGCGGAAGCGGATATCAAATCGAACATCCAATCAATCGGTTCAAATTTGCTTGTGATTTATCCCGGGGTTCAGGGCAACGAACGGATGCAAATCAGCGCCGGCCGGGGCTCGGCCCAGACCCTTACCGAGGATGACGCCGACGCGATATCGGCAGAAATTTTACATATAGAAGCAGTGGCTCCCGAGGTTTCCACCAGATATCAGGTGACAGCCAAAGGGATGAACACCAATACTTCCGTGCTTGGAACAGTCCCCGGATATCTTAATGTCAAAAATTTTAAAATAAGCTCGGGTTCTTTCGTTTCTCAGCAGGATGTCAAGAGTATGGCGAAAGTGGCGATTCTCGGGCCCACCGCGGCCGAGGACTTGTTCGGAGAAGGAGCGGACCCGATTGGAAAAAAAGTTAAAATAAACAGGATTGAATTTACGGTTATCGGTGTTACCGAAAGCAAGGGAGCAACGGGTTTTGGCGGCAGTCAGGACGATATTATTTTTATCCCCATCTCCGCCGCGCAAAAATTTTTGTCCGGTAATGACTATGTTACCACTATCAATGTTCAAGTAAGCGACGAGAAGTATATGACTGCGGCGGAAGAAGAAACAACCACTTTATTGCTCATTCGCCACAATATATCCGACCCGGCGGCAGCTGATTTTTCCATAATGAATCAGGCGGATATATTGGCGACTATGACTTCGGTCATCGCCACTTTAACCATTTTTCTGGGGGCGATTGCCGGCATATCTTTGGTTGTCGGCGGAATCGGCATTATGAATATGATGCTTACCACGGTAACGGAACGGACCCGGGAGATCGGATTGCGCAAAGCCGTCGGCGCCAAAAATAAAGATATCAGCATGCAATTCTTGGCCGAAGCGATAATGCTTACATTTATCGGCGGAGTCATAGGCATCATTGCGGGCTGTCTCGTTTCTTTTGCCATCAGAGAGTTCGCGGATATCAGCACCAATATCGCGGGGCGGCCAATCGCCCTGGCTTTTGGCGTTTCCTCTCTTATCGGAATCATTTTCGGATATTATCCCGCCCGGCGCGCCGCGTCCCTTAACCCGATTGAGGCGTTGAGATACGAATAATTTTTATAAAATTATTAATCATTAATAATTGATAATTGAAAGATCAAGAATATGATTATTTTAAAAGAAAAACAAAGAGGTTCAATGAAGCTGATAATTATAGTGTCAGGAGTTATTGTTGCTGCAGGAATTATAACGGGTATAGTTTTTCTGGTAAAGAATTTAAAATTTAATGACCAACCATCGATAGAGGATCAACAATTGGGCAATGCTGCTACAACTGGTTTTGGAGAAATGAGACAATTTCAAGAAGGATTTTCTGAGGCAAGCGCGGAAGATTTAAAAGTAGGAGATTATGTCATGATTGAAGGGACTGAAAATCAGGATGGAAGTATTAGCGCTAATGTGGTGTTTATTGGCAGTTCTGCTGAAGATTTTGCAGATATGCCAAGCGGCAGACCGGATGATTTTTCAACCAGCACTCCTCCTGTTATAGATGGTACAAATATGCCAAATCGTGGTCAAGCGCCTACGGATATGCCAAATATGCCCGAGGGCCTTGAGAATATGACTCAAGAAGAAAGAAGGCAGATGATGGAAGAATTAAGAAACAGCGGAGAATTGCCCGATAGCATGGTCCGGTCAAAACGGGTGGCGGGGAATGCTTTTCTAAGAGGAGAACTTCTCGGCAAAACCGACCAGTTATTAACTATCAAAATTGCGGAAGGGGGCTCTCAATTGGTCTTGTATTCGGAAACAATGCAGTTTATGAAAAAGCAGTGAAATAAAAAATCAACTAAACCGTAATAATATAGGATAAAGGTCATTGTTAAGAATTATAAAATGCGAAATAAAATAAAAAGTAAGAAAATAAGAATATGAAAAATAAAACTTTATTGATTTCAGGCATAGTGGTTTCCTCTTTCGTTTTGGCGGTCGCGGGGTTAGCGGGGTATGACGCCATTTTTGCGGATGAAAATCTGGTTTACCCGCCAATTATTCAAAAATTAGTTGAAAAATTTGGTTTAGACCCGGCGGAGGTCCGAGAGGTGTTTACGGCAGAGAGGGAGGAGAGGGCGATCCAAAGAGAGCAAAATTTTCAGGAGCGCCTTGAGGAAGGATTGCAAAACGCGGCAGATAACGGCATAGACGACGGCTGGGGTGTGGGATTAGGTATGTTTGGTCCCGGAAGAAGGCACGGAATGAAACGGGGAATAGGAGGCAACTTCGGATTAGGCCCCTGCCCAAATTCTGAAGAATAGAATATTTTTGGGAATCAAAACAAGAAAACGCTTCAGGAGAAGCGTTTTCTTGTTGTAAGGCCGGGGCCCCCCGAGCAACGCGAAAGTTTATAAAGATTGCTGATTTGACAAACTTTATAAAGTTGTATTTTCCGCTTTTCAAAAGCGATTTTTTCTTGTAGAATTTAGAGTACAATGTCTTTAAGCATAGGAATTGTCGGCCTGCCCAATGTGGGCAAGTCAACGCTGTTCCAAGCCATAACTAAAAAAGAGGTTGACCGGGCCAATTATCCTTTTTGCACCATAAACCCCAATGTGGGCGTAGTTGCTGTTTTAGACGAGAGGATAAACAAGTTGGCGGAATTGACTTCGTCTGCCAAGAAAATTTATACTACCGTGGAGTTTGTTGATATTGCCGGGTTGGTTAAGGGCGCCAGCCAGGGCGAAGGGCTGGGCAATAAGTTTTTGGCAAATATCCGGGAAGTTGACGCCATTGTTTATGTTTTAAGATGTTTTGGCAAAGAGGATGTTATTAATACGCGGTCAAGGATTGATGTTTTGGAAGAAAAAGAGATTTTGGATATGGAGATGATTCTCAAGGACTTGGAAACCGTTGAGAAGCGGGCAGAGGCGCTGGAAAAAGAATTGAAAGCCAAGGCGAAAGATGCGAATCTGGAAAAGGAAATGCAGGCAATCGCAAAAGCCCGGAAATTATTGAGGCAAGGCGAATCTCTGTCCGAGACGCAATGGAGCGAGGAGGAAAAGAAAATCCTGAATAATTACCAGTTGTTGACTATGAAAAAGAGATTTTTTTTGCTTAATGGCACGGAGGGCGATATTTCAGTTGAGAGGGCGGAAACATTTAAGAAAAATCACTGGCCCTATTTGATAACCGATGTCCTTACAG
>PEYH01000008.1:0-1371 GCA_002774465.1 Parcubacteria group bacterium CG08_land_8_20_14_0_20_43_9 | reverse complement strand
GTGCGGGGATGGACGGTGAAAAAGGGGTCCACAGCGCCTCAGGCAGGAGGAGCGGTGCATACTGATTTTGAAGCCCGCTTCATTAAGGCGCAGGTTATAAACTGGAAGGATTTGCTTGATTGCGGGGGCTTTGCCCAAGCCCGGGAGAAGGGCCTGCTCCGCACCGAAGGCAAAGATTATGTCGTCCAAGATGGCGATGTCATAGAAATAAAAACCGATGTCTAAAATATCATCTATTTTTTAGCGCACTTCGGCAGAATCAACCGCCCCATTAGGCGGTTTTGGTGTTTTTTGGTAAAATGGAGATATGAAGAACGTGATTGTGCCAAAGCCGAAAAATGATTCTTTAGTAGCGCAATTAGAATCTTTATATCGAACATTTTTGGATATTAGTCCCGGAGAAAAGGTGAATTTTGATTTATCTCTGCTTGATTGGGCCTACCCATTGTTGATACTGCCGATAAGCGCTTATATAAATAATACGAAAAGTGATTATGTAATAAGCAATTCCCCCATAAAATCTCATTTAGAAAGGGTAAATTTTCCACAAGGCGTAGATTCGGTTTCTTTGTTTCAAAAGCACATCCAAAGGAATAAAAAGTATATACCAATAACCGTATTAAAAAGAGGGGTAGGGGCGTCGAAGGAGGAATTGGAAGCGTTATTCATAGAGAAAATATACGGGGTGCTGGGCAATGTCTCTGGTGCTCGGAGTGCCCTATTTTACCCGATAACGGAATTGGCAACCAACATATTCGACCACAGTAAAAAAGATATGGGATTTATTTTCAGCCAATTTTATCCTTCTAAAAATTATTTGGATATTTGTATCGTTGACTGCGGGAGGGGCTTTGCGGCAACATATAAAGAAGAGAGAGGGTTAGAATTATCAGACGCTAATGCTATTTCTGAGGCAATGAAGGGAAATTCCGTAAAACCTGAAAAAGAAAGAGGATATGGAATCTGGACATCAAAAAAGATTGTATGCGAAGTTTTGGGCGGTGGGGGATTCATTCTGATATCCGGCTCCGCTGGTTTGGCGGCAATGAATAAAAAAGAAAAGTTGATTTCCTTCCCTTATCCCCGCTTTTATTGGCAAGGGGCAATTATCGCATACAGGATAAAGAAGCCCTCCGGGCCACTTGATATTTCTCCGTTCATAGAGTAATATTTATAAAACTATGGCAAACGCTGAAAAATTCCATCATAAAAAATTGACCGTTGTTCGTTTATTGGCTCCGATTGTCAGCTCTCGCGACGGGGTCGATATATTGGAAAAAAGCGTTAAGAAGGTCGATGTTAGATCGGTTGATTTGGATTTTACCAATATCAAGTTCGTTTCTCGTTCCGCAGCGCACGCTCTTTTATTGA
>PEYH01000022.1 GCA_002774465.1 Parcubacteria group bacterium CG08_land_8_20_14_0_20_43_9 | reverse complement strand
GAAGAAATCAGAAAATGCGCGCCTAAAACAATTAAAGATTGGGAGAGTTATTATTTCAAAAATGTTAAACCCAAAGAACATATTGTTGATTTAGGTAAAAAACTTTATGTAAAAATAACGGAAGTTATTGCTTCGGAAGTTGAAGCTATTACAGAAGAAGATTGCGTCGCTTATATTTTTGATTTGGTTATCAAGAGGACATTTGACGGATATATGACTGAAAGAGTAACTATTTATGGACAATTGCAGGAAATTTTAGGTGTAAAAATTGAACCGGCTCCTGATGAATGGGATAGACTATTTAATGTTGATTTCTTTATAAAATTGAACGGAAAATATATCGGGCTTCAAATTAAACCAGCTGGCGGGGTTTCTCATATTTCACAAATTTTTAAAGAGAGACAATTACAAGAGAAAACACATAAAAAATTTACAGAAAAATATGGCGGAAAAGTTTTTTATGTTATCTCAATTAAAGAAGGAGATAAAAAGAAAATTCACAATACTGAAGTTATCAATGAAATTAAACAAGAAATTGAGAGATTGGGAAAAATATAAAGTTACTATATGGATGAAAAACTTTCAAAACTTAAAGAGCAAATTTCAAAAATTGATGGCCTCAAAAATATCGCCAAATGGGGTCCTGAATATCAGCTATGGATGAATAAGACAGAAAAATTAGTCGGAGAAATTTTTGGGCAAGAAGGACTAAAACTTTTTCAACAGCAACGCACGACTACCACCTCGTATATTGATGAAAGTTTCAATGTTCGGCAATATTTGAAAGAATTGGAAAATCGAAAAAAGGTTTTAGAGGGCCTTCTTGCTGAAATGGAAGAATATAATCCTCAATCTGGTTCAGAAAATCAGAGTTCTGAAGTAAATATCATTAGGGAGATTTGGCGTAAAGAACAGGCTCTGAAAGAGAATTTACTTTTAACTAAAGAAGCACAGGCGATCCAAGAATCTCTATTGGCTCATCTTGAAAAACTTTTGCCAAATGATTCAATTCCCGGTTTAAGATTTAGAAAATTACGCGTCGAGAGACAGTTTCAAACATGGTGGACAAACAGCAATGGCTATCCAACTGATAATTCATGGACAAAGATAGAACCTTTTTTGGAAATTTTACAACAGCATGAGGCGGAAAAAACAATAAAACATCGGCTAGAAACAGAAGGCCTTTTTGTGGAATCACGCTCTCAAGGTGAAGATCAGCACTTGCTGATTGGTGCAAAAGATGGAAGTAACGATAAGGCACATATTGTTATTGATGGAAAAACAGGAGAAATACGGGTAGAAGATAATCAGCAAGAGCCGACAAAATTAACTGCTCGGATAGAAACATTTCTTACATTACCAAGCGGGAAAAGAATTAAGACGACCAGAGAGGCAATTGAGGAAATTTCAAGTTAAAAATTCGCGGCGTGCCAACTTCGTTGGCACGAAATTCGGCGGCGGCGGAAAAGTTTTTATCAAAATTCAAAATCTGGATTTTCGTCAAAAAAAGTTCGGATTTTAACCAAAACATACCGCCAATTTTCAGATTGCGACTTTTGGGCGAATGTTGCCTCGCCCCGCCTTCGTCCGAGCGGGGGAAGTCCGACTTCCCCCACTAAAAATGACAACATTTCGGCGAACTTTGTTCGCCCAGGTTCTTCGGCAGTTTGGGCTTCGCAAAGCGAAGCAACAATTTCAAGTTTTTCTTTGGCGGTAAATTCTCGCAATTCATAAACCTGGGATTCAATGCTTAAAACCTGCCGTTCCTTGCTGTCCGTTGATTTTCTCGCGTAAATTATGTATCTCATAAGATTTTTTTCAATAGGCAGCGACTTGCCGCCTATTGACTTTTATTGTCTAATATGCTAACCTGTCGACAGCGTAATAATCGAGCCATATCGGCTTGATCGTACATTCCAAAACCTAAAAAAAGGAGGTTCCGATGAGAATCAGACATCCAGTGTTGCCGGTCGTGTTGCTCGGACTCGCGTTTTTCGTCGGTGGTTGCGAGAGAAACTATCCGGAATCGACACAGACTCTCGACGTTACCACGCAACCTGTGAGCGGCAGCAACATACGGTTGCTCTCGATCACCAGCGCCAAGTTCTGCTTCATCCACAAGCAGGACGAGGTGCGGCTGAAGTTCGAGGCGGCGGTTAACGGCGGTGAGTATAACATCGCTTCCGCGAAGACATCGTACACATCTGGCTACCTCACGGCGGCTGAAATCACTTACGATGTTTCCGTTCGTGGCGACGGCAACAACATGCGCGTGATGTTCATCCAGAGCAACAAGTACTTTTGGAGAGATAAGGCCGCTGACATCAAGTCCGGGCTCGACGAAGTGGTCAACAGCGGAAGGTACGATATCGTGAAAATCAACGCGACGTACGTGCAAGGGTACTTGTTTGCCGCCGAGGTGTACTACCGCGAGGAACGATGACTCCTAAACGGGTTTGCCAGTTGTCCCAAGCAACTGGCATTTTCTTTTTTGATTATTTCCTGAATTTTTCATAACCCGAGCCGCGCAAAGCGCGGCGAGGACGGAATTCGGTTCGAGCCATATTCAATATACGCCGCAGAGATATCTGATTACAAATTACTCACCCAAATTATCCGGTCTTAGATTAGGAAAGTCGCCGCCAGAGGCGGTTTTTGCTTGAAAAACAGCGGGATTCGGTGTATCATTCCTATTACTTCGTTTATTTCACCCATGAAGAAAACCAAACAAGACAATTTGAAAGAGCGGGCGCCGGTGGTGGTGATTATCGGCCATGTTGACCATGGCAAATCTTCGCTCCTGGAAGCGATTAGGGATTTTCGGATTACCCAGAAAGAATCGGGCGGGATTACCCAGCATATTGGCGCTTATGAAGCGGAATACAAGGGCAAGAAGATTACTTTTATTGATACGCCCGGGCACGAGGCCTTTTGCGCTATGCGTTCAAGAGGGGCTAAGGTGGCAGACATAGCGGTTTTGGTGGTAGCGGCGGAAGAGGGGGTGAAGCCGCAAACCAAAGAAGCGATCAGAAGTATTCAGGAAGCCGGGGTTCAGACGATTGTGGCTATTAACAAAATAGATAAGCCCGAGGCTAACCCCCAGAAAGTAAAAGGCGAGTTGGCAAAAGCGGGGATAACAACCGAAGACATGGGGGGCGATGTCCCCTGCGTCCTGACTTCTGCTACCCAAAAGAAAGGGATAGACGATTTGTTGGAAATGATTTTGCTGGTTGCGGAGATGCAGGGTATTCAGGGAAAACACGCTAAGCCGGCAGAAGGAGTGGTAATTGAAACGTATTTGGATGAGAAAAGGGGATGTATGGCAACGCTTTTGGTTAAAGATGGGATTCTGGAAGCGCAGGATTTCGTGGCTACTCCGTCTGCGGTCGGCAGAATAAAGAACATGGAAGATTTTCAGAAGAAAAATCTTGAGCAAGCAGTCCCTTCCCAACCGGTTTTAGTGCTGGGTTTTGAGAAAATGCCTTTGGTTGGGGAGGTTTTTAAGACATTTCCTGACATTGAAAAAACAAGAGAATATGCTATAAAAAAAGACGAGATTAGAGGCGAGAAGCATGCCTTGCCTGAAGAAGGCCAGAAATGCCTGAAAATTGTTCTTAAGACAGACGTATTGGGTTCGTTGGAAGCGCTGGAGGGAATGATTCAAGCCCTTCCTCAGCGAGATATAGCAGTCAGGATTCTTAAGTCAGGGGCGGGAATGATAACAGAGGATGATGTTCAGACAGCAGTTGCCGGTGGGGCAAGGATATTCGCTTTCCGGGCAAAATCGACTCCCCAAGCCGCGAGATTAGCGGACCAAAAAAGGATAGATATTTTGCGCTATGAGGTGATATACGAGCTGATTCAGGAACTAAGGCGCTTGATGAAATACGAGGCAGAACAAGAGATAGTGCGCAGGGATATAGGCAAGATGCAAATATTAAAAGTTTTTATGACCGAGAAAGGCAGCCAGATTGTGGGGGGCAGGGTGATAGAGGGAGAGATTGCCAAGAATTCTAAATTAGAGATATTCAGGAACAATGAGCTAATTGGCAAAGGAACGATTTCCGGGATTCAAAAAGAGAAAAAGGTAGTGGAGAGGGGGGTTTTGGACGATGAGATAGGCATACTTTACCATGGGACGACCGAAATAGAAGAGGATGACATTTTGGCTTTTTATGTGGAGGAGAAAAAGAAGGTGGATATTTAGAATATAATCTTTGGTCAAGCAAATGTTTTCAAGAATAGACCGGCTTAACGAGCTTCTTAAGAGGGAAATAGGAGAAATTCTTTTGAAAGAAGAGGATTTTGACAGAGATATTTTAGTAACGATAACCGAGGTGGATGTTTCCGGGGACTTAAGCGAGGCAAAGGTTTTCGTAAGCGTGATGCCTGCAAACAGGAGGCAGGAGATAATGCGTTCCCTTAACAGCGATATTTACGAGATACAAAAAATGCTGGACAGGAAGTTAAACATAAAAAAGGTCCCGAAAATAATATTTTATGAAGAAAAGAGAGTGGAGGAAGCGGGACGGATTGAGGAGCTGATTTCAAAGATTCATAAGGATGACAGTTAATTCGGCCAGGTAGCCAAGCAGCAAGGCAGCGGTCTGCAAAACCGCTATACGTGGGTGCAACTCCCGCCCTGGCCTCAAAGCATTACGCCGGAGTGTTGGAACAGAAGACAATCAGGACTTAAAATCCTGTGGGCTTATGCCCGTGAGGGTGCAAATCCCTCCTCCGGCACATGGGCGGTTGGCGCAGTTGGTAGCGCGCATACTTGACGTGTATGAGGTCATAGGTTCGAGCCCTATACCGCCCACCAATCAGATATAAAGATAAGCCACGGTAGCTCCCCCCTTCGCCCTCATAATATTCGGGCCTCGAAAGGGCAAGTATCAATTTTGATAATAATATTTGCTCTTCCGAAGCGCTGGTAAAATCAGAGCGTAGGAGAGCCGCGGTAGCTCAGGGGTAGAGCAAACGACTGAAAATCGTTGGGTCGTCAGTTCGATTCTGACCCGCGGCACACTTCAAGTAGTTATAGTTAATTGCGGGTGTCGTATAATGGTTTATTACGCTACCTTGCCAAGGTAGTAATGGCGGTTCGATTCCGCTCACCCGCTCCAAGATTTGACTTTCAGATTTTTGACCAACCATTAAAAGGGCGGCCATTGAGGCCGCCCGCGAATTCGTCGGTAAAAAAGAAAAAAGTTTTATCGCGGAGTATATTTATGACTCTGCTTAAACTCATTTTATCAAGAATTCCTGAGAAAAACAATCGCCCGCCCCGCCAAACGGCGGGGCGGGCAGGAACAAAACGAAAAAGAAACGGCTCGAGGGCAAAAAATTTCCGGGAGCTCGTACTCCTAAAACCTCTTCGTTTTTGCCCGCGAGCCGACGGGTTTCAGTGCCGCGCCGCAGGCGAGCAGGCAGTCGGGGAAAAAGTTTCCTCCCCTCAAACTCCCTTCCACTTTTTCCCCAACTGCGAATAATAGCGTTTTTTGTTTCAGAGGTTGGTAGAGAGAAAAATACATTTGTGGTAAAATACATTTGTGGATAATCAAGAACTTAGAAACTATATACAAGAAGCTTTGAAAACCGGACAGACGAAAGAATAAATTCGTCAGTCCTTGCTTGGGGCAGGGTGGTCGGAGGCAGATACTGCCGAAGCATTGAGGACTTTTGAGGAAGTTCCTTCTTTGCCGTCGACAGAGTTCCTTGACCCCGTTAATCGGGGCCAGGAAACCACTCCGAGACAAGAACCGTCGGCTTCGCCAGTCGCAGCAACTAAACTAAATGTGATAGAGAGATTTTTTGACTTTTTTAAAGCACAATTTAAGCAGCCACGAGCTTATTATGTTCCGGGCGCGATTTTTTTGATAATCATAGCAGCATTCTTATACCCAAAATTTTTCCTCAAAGAGGAATTGTCTGAATTTGAGCTTACTCC
>PEYH01000028.1 GCA_002774465.1 Parcubacteria group bacterium CG08_land_8_20_14_0_20_43_9 | reverse complement strand
GACTTGTATCTTCGCATTGCGCCGGAGCTTTACCTGAAACAGCTTTTAGTCGGCGGTTTTGAAAAGGTCTTTGAAATAGGCAGGGATTTCCGGAACGAGGGAATGGACAGGTATCATAATCCGGAATTTACATTTTTGGAGTTTTACTGGGCTTACGCCGATTACAAGGATTTGATGAAATTCACCGAGCAAATGCTGGCTTCGGTCATTAAAAAGATTTTTGGAACGTTCAAGATAGAATATCAGGGCAAGACGATTGATTTTAAGACCCCTTGGAAAAGAATTGATTTTTATCAGCTTATCAAAAAAGACGTAAAAATTGATTTAGAGACGATTCATCCGGAAGCGTTAGCAAAGAAAGCCAAGGAAATGAAAATAAAAATTGAGAAAGGCGAAGGATTTGCCGAAATCGCTGACAAAATTTATAAGCAATGCTCGCGCGATAAAATCTGGAACCCTGCTTTTGTCATTCACCATCCGCATGGCAATTTCCCGCTGGCAAAAGCCAAAGATGATAAGCGATTGGCGAATTTGCAGCTGATTATCGGAGGGTGGGAGATGGTGAACGCCTTTTCAGAGCTTAATGACCCCAAGATTCAGAGAGAAAGATTCCAGGAGCAAGAAAAGATGTATAGGGCCGGCTTTAAGGAAGGAATGAGAATTGACGAGAATTTCCTGGAGGCGCTGGAATATGGAATGCCGCCGGCCGCCGGTTTTGGGCTGGGAGTTGACCGATTAGTGGCGCTTTTGACCGACTCGCATTCGCTCCGCGAAGTGATTCTGTTCCCCACCATGCGGCCGAGGAAATGAAAAACGAAAAATGAAAAAATAAAAATGACAACTCAAAATCCAAAATTTTTTAATTTTACATTGTTGTTTTACATTTTTAGTTTTACATTTTTAATTCACTAATTATGATTGACCTAAAATTATTACGGGAGAGCCCCGACTTGATCAGGCAAGCCCTTAAAAACAGAGGAGTGGATATTGATATTGAGAAGATTTTGGGATTGGAAAAAGAAAGGCGGTTTATCTGGCGCGAAGTGGAGGATTTGCGCTCCCAAAGGAACGAAATTTCTTCCCAGAAAGGAAAGCCGGCGGATATAGAAACAGCAAAAAAGATTAAAGGGGACTTAAGGGTGAAAGAAGACCAGTTAAAAATTATTGAGCAAGGGTTTGAAGCGCTTTATGCTTTGATACCCAATATCCCGCTTGATGATGTGCCTGTCGGCCAGAGCGAGGAGGATAAAAAGGTAATCAGAGAATGGGGGAAAGCGCCAAAGTTTGATTTTGAGCCGAAAGACCACACAGAAATCGGCAAGGGTCTGGATTTGATAGATGCCGAGAGGGCGGCGAAAATTTCCGGCGCCCGATTTGGCATATTGAAAAACGAAGCTGCCTTAATGGAATTCGCCTTGATAAACATGGCAATGGATGCGCTTTTGAAAGAAGGATTTACTCCAATAATCCCACCCACCCTTATTAGGCCGGAAATGATGCAGGCAATGGGGTATGTTGATACAGAAGAAGATAGAGCTGAAAGATATTTCTTGGAGAAAGACAATTTATACCTTGTGGGGACCGCTGAACAGGCGCTTGGACCTATGCATCAGGGAGAGATTTTTGACAAAGACGAACTGCCCAAGAGGTATATGGGTTTTTCTTCTTGTTTTCGGGAAGAAGCCGGCTCTTACGGGAAAGATACCAAAGGCATATTCAGGGTTCATCAGTTTGACAAGGTGGAAATGTTTAGTTTCACCAAGCCGCAGGACTCTAAAGAGGAGCATCAATTCCTTATTTCCCTTGAAGAAAAATTGATGCAAAAATTGGGATTGCCCTACCGGTTGGTCCATCTTTGCACCGCAGATATGGCCCGGCCTTCTGCTTCTACCTATGATATAGAGGTCTGGATTCCTTCGCAAAAGAGATACCGGGAATTAATGTCCAGCTCAAATTGTACTGACTTTCAAGCCAGGCGATTGGGGATAAGGCATAAAGAAGGAGATAAGACAGAATTCGTCCACACTTTGAACGCCACGGCTTTTGCTATGGGCAGAACTATTATCGCGATTCTGGAAAATTATCAACAGAAAGACGGGAGAGTTTTGGTACCAAAAGCGCTTAGAAAATACTTGGGGAAAAAGTATATTGCTCGGCAAGAAAACTCATGGCAGAGAAATTCATAGACATTAACGGGATAAAAATTTTTACCAGAATCACAGGAGCGGGAACTCCTTTTTTAATCTTGCCCGGCTGGGGAGGGAGCGCTGATTCGTGGCTGAAAGTTCAAGAAATGCTTTCAAAGCGTTTCCGGGTTTTTGTTTTGGATTTGCCCGGGTTTGGCAGGAGCGCTCTGCCCCCGAGGCCCTGGGATGTTCAGGATTATTTGGAGTTTGTCCTGGATTTCCTCCAGAGTTGCGAGATAAAACAGGGTTATCTTTTGGGACATTCTTTCGGCGGAAGAATCTCCATCAAATTGTCGGCGCAATTCCCGGGCCTTGTCAAAAAATTGATTCTTGTTGACTCTGCCGGCGCGCCGGCGGCAAAAAGAAATTTTCCCAAGAAAATTTTGTCTTCCATCGCTTCCTTTATAAGCATTTTTTCTTTTTTGCCGGGCTTCCAATTATTCCGAAGGTTTTTTTACAGATTTATCATCAGAAGCACGGATTACCTGAAGGTTATGGGGGTGATGAAAGAAACCTTTTTGAAAGTCATTTCAGAGGACTTGGCCCTCTATTTGGAAAAGATACAGACGAGGACGTTGATTGTTTGGGGGGAGAGAGATAAGATTACGCCTGTCAGAAACGGGCATTTTATAAAAACCAGAATCAAGGATTCGGAGATGGTGATTCTTCCATGCAGCCATAACCCTCATCTTGAAATCCCCGGAATTTTGTCAGAAAAAATTTTGGAGTTTTTGAATAAAAATGGAGAGCAGAATTATCAGTAACGGATGGCGAGACAGCGATTGGAACCGTTTTTTATTTGAAAACGACGGAAGTTTTTTGCAATCGTATGAATGGGGCGAATTCCAGCAGGCGCTCGGAAAAAGAATCTGGAGAATCAAAACAGAGGAAGGAGGCAATATCTTGGGCCAAGTTTTGGTTATTGAAGAGACCTTTCCCTTAAAAGCAAAAACCTGTTTTTATGTCCCCTTTGGTCCGGTGTTAAAAGAGGGCATATCTCCGGAAAAACAAGAGCAGGCAGTTGGAGTTATCTTGGGCGAGATACAAAAAATCGCCCAAAAGCAAAGAGCGGTTTTCCTGAAAATGGAACCGCGCCAGGAAATAATTGTGCCCAAAAATCTGTCAGCCATTATCCCGGAAAAGAGAATCCAACCCCAGAGAACTTTGACCCTTGATTTACTTCAGGAAGAGGAGGAAATTTTCAGAAATTTTTCCCCGAAAACCAGGTATAATGTCGGATTGGCGCAAAGGAAAGGGGTGCGGGTGAAGCTTGAGGACCAATATCGGGAAGAATTTTACCGGTTGATAAAAAGGACTTCGCAAAGAGACGGGTTCGTTCCTTTTGAGGAAGAGCATTACAGGAAGTTATTCAGGGTCGCCAGTCATGATTTTAAGGTTAAGTTATGTTTAGCTGATTATAAGGGGAAAATTATCGCGGCTTATATCCTTATTCTTTTCAACAAAACCGCTACCGGACTTCATGGAGCCAACGATTGGCAATACCGGGCGCTGAAAGGGGCTAACCTTCTGCAATGGGAGAGAATCAAGGCGGTCAAAAATCTCGGTTATGAAAAATTTGATTTTTGGGGCATAGACGAAAAGAAATGGCGCGGGATTACGGATTTTAAGAAGGGGTTCGGCGGGACAGAGATTGCGTACCCGTTATCCAAAGATATTATTTTCCAAAAAGGTTGGTATAAGCTGTATAATATCGCCAGAAGAATAATTTGAAAATATGATTTCCATAGACCAGCCAGCATTCAAAACAATAATCATTTTGTTTTTTTGGTATTTTCATATCTTGCGCCGGAAGGCCTTCTTCCTTTATTTTTGGCAGTTGAAAGAATACCGCTTGGACCGCTTTTGGGAAGAAGCGAAGCGCAGGAAAAGCATTATATTTTCAAAATTTTTCTTTTTGGTTCTCATAGCGCTGATTATGTGGCTGTTTCTCCCCATATCAGAGCCGCTCAAAGAGTGGATTGTTTTAGCCCTCTATTTTCTGTTCGCCCTGTATTCTCTGCGCCTGCTTTTAAGACAAAAATGGGTCCTGCCGAAATTTACTCAAAAAATGACTGTCCTTTTTGCCCTTGTCCTCGCGCTTGAAGGGCTATTAATCTGGCGTTTTATCAATGATTCGCTTTTGTTTATCCTGGTATTTGAGGCCCTCTTGCCGTTATTCATTTTTTTGAATCTGGAAATAATTCAGATGCCGACGTTTTTCCTTAAAAAAAGGATTGTTGTTATGGCCCGGAAGAAGGTTTCTGATATGCCCGGACTATTGACAATAGGGATTACCGGTTCTTATGCCAAAACTTCAGTTAAGGAAATTCTGTCCCGCCTGATTGCCGAAAACCGCCAAGTTCTTAAAACCGATGAACACGTCAACACGGAGATGGGCGTTGCCAGAACCGTGCTTGCCGAATTAAAAAACACGCACAGCCATTTTGTTTGCGAAATGGCTGCCTACAAAAGGGGAGAAATAAAAGCGATTTGTCGGATAACTAAGCCGAGAATAGGCATTATCACAGGCATCAACGCCCAGCATGCGGCCTTGTTCGGTTCGCAGGAAAAAATTATTGAAGCCAAGTACGAGCTGATTGAATCTTTGCCCGAAGATGGGGTGGCGATTTTTAACGGAGACAATGGCTACTGCCTGGAGCTTTATAACAAAACAACCAAGCCAAAAAGAATTTATAGCTTGGACAACAAAGTCAAGGGCATCGTCTCTGATGTTTGGGCCGAGGACATTAAAACGGGCAACGCTTTCACTCTGTTCAAAATTGTTTTTAAGACAGGCGGAACCATAAATTGCAAAACCAATCTATTGGGCAGGCACAATGTCTTGAATATATTGGGCGCAGTTTGTATCGCCAGGGAATTGGGCGTCAGCCTGCCCGAACTTTCCAAGATATGCGCCCGGCTTTTCCAAAAAGGAGGAATGAGGGTCCAAAAGGGAATTAACGGATTGAACATCATTGATTCAAGTTATTCTGCCAATCCCGATGGGGTGATGGCGGATTTGGAGTATCTCAAAAATTGGTCATCTAAAAAAGCGATTGTAATACCGAGTTTGATTGAGTTGGGCAAAGAGTCAGAAAAAATACACAGAGAAATCGGGGGAAAAATTGCTCAAGTTTGCGATTTGGTAATCATAACAAGCGAGGACAATTTTCAGGACATTGTTGAGGGCGCGGGAGGCAAAAACATCCTGCTTATCAGAAATTCGCAGGAGATTGTTCAGAAGATTAAAGGATTCTGCCAACCCGGCGATGCCGTATTGCTGGAGGGGAGAGGGCCTAAGGGGTTAAAAGAATTGTTGATTGATAATCACTCATTATGATTTTTAGGAAGCCCATATTCATATCCCTGTCTCCCAATGTCCAAAAAGATGATGTTTGGTTGGCTTTTAAGTTGATTTTTATGCCCTGGAAATGGAAAAAGGGGAGGGATAGCGCGGCGTTGGAAGAGAAATTTAGAAATTATTCGGGCGTAAATAATTCGTTCGCCTTTAATAGCGGACGCTCGGCGTTTATGGCTATTTTAAAATCTTTGGAATTGGAAAAAGGAAGCGAAGTTTTACTCCAAGCATTTACTTGTAACGCGGCGGTTAATCCCATTATTTGGTCCGGGCTGAAGCCGGTTTTTGTGGACATTGAAAAAGAAACGTTGAATATGAATTCAGCGGATTTGGAAAAAAAGATTACCCCTGACAGCCGGGCGGTTTTAGTCCAGCATACTTTCGGCTTTCCGGCTAAGATTGATGAAATTTCGGGAATTTGCCAAAAACATAATTTGATTTTAATAGAGGATTGCGCTCATTCCTTGGGCGCGGAATACAAGAGCAGAAAAATCGGGATATTCGGCCAGGCATCGTTTTTCAGTTTTGGCAGGGACAAGATTATTTCTTCGGTTTATGGAGGGATGGCGGTTGCCAATGACCCTGTTTTATCTGAAAGAATCAGCAAAATCCGAGATAACTATCAATATCCGTCCTATTGTTGGGTTTTTCAACAACTTTTGCACCCGGTCTTGATTAAGATTTTAGTAATGCCTTTTTACGGTCTTTTTGGCCTTGGAAAAATTGTCTTGGTTGGCTTGCAAAAGTTAAAAATAATCTCCAAAGCAGTGGCCAGGGGCGAAAAGCAGGGGATAATGCCAAGATATTTTCCCAAAAAAATGCCGAATGGCTTGGCAATTTTAGCCCTTAATCAATTGAAGAAGGTTGATGAGGTTAATGAGCATCGCCGAAAAATAGCAGAGATATATAGAAAAAAATTGAGCGGGCCAAATTTCTATTTGCCGGGCTTGGAAAATGGCGGGAGGAAAAATGTTTATATGAGATTTCCGGTTATTTGCGGGAAAAACGAGCCGGCCCAAATTTTGAAATTTTTCCAAAAACAAAATATATTTTTAGACGACGGCTGGAGAAAGTCGGTTGTCGTGCCTGTTAGCACGGACTTGGATAAAATGAATTATATTAAAGGTTCTTGCCCAATGGCAGAAGATATCGCCCAAAGAATTGTGAACTTGCCTACGCATATAAACATTTCGCCAGATACGGCAGAGAAAATAAAAAACCTTTTATCGGGTTTCTAAATATTGTTCAAAAATGAAGAGGACCTCCGCCGGACGAATTCTCGCGATGCGAGAACTCTGGCGGAGGTCCTGTCGTTTGCCGCGGCCTCATAGCTTCCTCCTTAAAACCAGAGGAAGACATTGAGGCCAAGGCCCCAGACCAGTCCGCGGTTTTCGCAGTCGCGGATTTGATAGCTGGCCCGAATTTCGGTTTGGAACCCGGCCGAGAAAGCATTTCGGCAGATTCGGGCTGTAGCGCCGACGAGCAGGGTATTGGCTTCCCTATACCCCGTGGTCTCCGAAAGAAGCACGAATCTCTCGGCTCCGAGATACAGGAGGGCCGACATCTGGCCGATGGGAACGCCCAGAACCAGAACCGGAAGACGCAGGCCAAGCTCTTCGTAGTGCGAGGCCGGCTCCCATTGCGGGAACCAGAGAACTCGCACGACGTCGAAGTAGGGGCCCGGGCCATCGAAGGCCACGCCGAGCTTGGCGTTGAAGCCAAATATCGGCTGATTTTCAATGGCGGCGCCGGACAAGCCGAGCGCTATGTCGAACTTGAGCCATCTTTTTCCGATATTCAGGCCTCCAAGCGCGGGCCGCCAATCAAGATTGGCTGCCGCGAACATCGGGCTTGGCCCGAACATTTGGAACCCGACCTCGAACCGGTGGTCAGCGCAAGGCGGCAGCTCCGCCTCAACAACCACCGTTTCCGTGACGATCACCGGTACCGGTACTTCTCTGATGATCGGTTCCGGTACGGGCGGGCAACACTGCGCCTCGCCGGGAATGGCGAAGAAGATGAGACACGCGGCAGCAATAACTACTGCCACCAACACCATGCAAGCGACTTGGCCAGGAGTAAGATTTCTCTTCCTCACTTTACTTCCTTTCCGACCCACCATTGGGTTCCATCTGTCTGGTCTGTTCACGACAATCCCTCCTTCCTTTCATTGCCTATTATACTAAATAAGATTGTTAATGTCAATAGATTGACAAATTTTGGAAATGTGATAGTATATAATCAGTTCATTAAATAAGCTACTAACTACCTCAAGCGAAAGCGGAGAATTATTCTCCGCATAAATGATAAAGAGAGCAAAAAAACAAACGACGCCAAGGAGGTGTCAGCGAGATGAAGCACAAGAGAGTTGCGGTCGTCGTTTCGATCGGGGCAGTTGTGTTGCTATTTGCAACCAGCTGCGCGCTGTTTAACCAAGAGCCTGTCGCCTCCCTTGAGGTGTCAGGAGAGGTGGCGCTGGTCGGTTCGGCTTATCATACCGAGCCCGGCGCAGAGGTTGAGTTTGACGCCTCTGATTCATACGACCCGGATGGAGAAGTCGGGGGCTATGAATGGGATTTCGGAGACGGAAACACCGAGGAAGGCGTGAGCCCGCTCGCGAGCCACGTCTTTGGGCAAGCAGGCACCTACTGGGTGACGCTTCTGGTCTATGATAACTGGGGCAAGCCCAGTTGCGGGTCCTGCAGCCAGGCAAAGCTTGTGGTGCAGGAATCAACCCCCCCACCTCCGCCGACTTGTGCGGACCCAGTCATCACTGCGCTCAAGGTTGACGGTCAGCAGCTTTCTTCTTCGGTTGTTCCGGAGAAAGAGCTCTACGACATCGTCGCCATCTTCGCCAGTGCGCTGGATTCGGACCAGTGTGGTCCTTGTTCCGGTTCTGCTTCGCAGGCTGGGATCAAGAAGATAGAGGCGAAGGTTTGGAAGAATGGAAGCATCGCCGAGGCGCAGACTTTCCACGCCAGTTCTGGCAGCTTCCTTGTCAGCGCTTGCGAAGTTGGTTTCTGGACCGTGGAGGTTATCGCTTACGATGACGACTGTTCACAAAGAACAGCCACTCGCTCGGGCAGTTTCCGAGTGGTTGATGCCACTCCGCCCCCGCCACCGCCGCCGCCTCCTCCGCCGCCGGTTTGCGATCCTACTCCCCCGAACATCAGCCTTCACATCGAGCGTTCACAATACACGCTCGAGGAGGTGACTAACGGAGAGGTATTTCAGCAACACGAAACCGTGTGTTTCGTGGTGCATGCCACACGGCCGGATGATACCTATCCTGTCAGCAGTAATGTGACCGGGATTAGGGTGGTGTTTGTTCACCCTGATGGCAGGGTGGATATCTACACTACGAGACCATGGCAACCCGGGGATGTTGATGACCCAGCAGATGTTCGTGTAATCGACATCAATGACCCGAAATTCTCCGTTGGGTTTGATAGTGACGGAGAGGGGGGAATTACCTCCCTCCTGGTCTGGTACGACGATTGCGACGGGTGCAACATCATGGTGGCCGACAACTTCGGCTTCGAGGTAGTGGCTCCCCAGTAGGGGAGCAAAGGAGGGAAGACATGAGGGCAGTCGGGACGCTTCACCGCGACTTGACTGCCCTCTTTTGATTTTTTGTGGTATTATATTTATAGCACAATCAACCCCTCTTGGTGTTGACAAAGTTATCGCAAGATGATATACTACGAACAGTAGTTCTTCTACAATTAAACGGATAAACGGATAAACGGATTCAACCAGCGCAAACGCAAAAGCGCGAGGAGGAATTATAATGAAGAGGAAACTCGCAGTCCTGACAGGGATGTTGGTGTTGGCGGTGCTGCTGTTTGGCTGTTTCAATCAGCCGAATGTTGCGCCCGTGGCGGAGTTCGCCTGTTTGACGGAAAACCCAGTGGTTGGGGAGCCCACGGTCTTTGACGCTTCGGCGTCGCTTGACCCCGATGGCTCAATCGTCAGCTATCAATGGGATTTCGGGGGGATAACAATTTCACCCGATTCTGGCCCGCGGTGTCAGTACTGGTTTGCCGAGAGCGGCACAGTCGCCGTTACCCTTACGGTGACGGATAACGACGGCGCTTCTACCATTTCCATTCTGCACGTAGAGGTGGCTCCGATTGTCGGTGAGCCGGTAATCTCTATCCAAAATTTGGACGCGCCGGGGAACAACTTTTGTACCTGCGAGCGGATTCGGGTTGAGCTCAAGAATGTTCTCGGTCCCTGCACCATTGATTGGGGTGATGGACAGAGAGACATTGGCAACTCTGCCGAACACTACTATAAGGAGCCGGCTCCTCTTCCGGCGTACACTTATCAATTCGTTGTTACGGATTCTCGTGGCAACGAGGTGTACAACAGGTCAATCTATATCGAGGCCTGTTGCTTAGAACCGCCGATGGTCTCAATCTCCATTCCCAAATTTGTCGCCGTAGGCGACAGATATAGGGTGGAGGCAGAGGACCCTGACCAGCGCTACACCTACTGTAATCAAGACATTCCTCGGCCAATCTGCCAGGAATGCGGCGCTTACCAAGTCAGTAGAGGACCGGCCAACGATGTAGGGATATGTCTGATTCTGGCAAGATTCTATCGCTTGGATGGCGGAGCGAGACAGGAACTCGCCAATGTCCAGGAGTTGGATTTGGAGAATTCCGTTCTCCGGATTCCCAACCTCGCTCCCAGCTGGTACGAAGTCGAGCTAATCGTCGTTGATGACGACTCTGACTGCGAGGACGGCCGCCAACGCGTGGTAGTCGTCCCAATCAAAGTGGAATGACGCGACGGGGGCAGGAGGCGCATAGCGCCTTCTGCCCCCTCTCTATTTTTATGTTAAAATATCTCAATGCTTATAAAAACCAAAGTTTTTCCCGACTCCAAAAAAGAATCAGTTATTCAGAAAGAAACTGATTTTTTTGAAGTTCGGGTTAAAGCCGAAGCCAAACAGGGTGAAGCCAATAAAGCGGTTATGAGCGCGTTATCAAAATTTTTTAATGTGAGCGTGTCTCATATAAAAATAGTTAAAGGAGCCAAATCAAGAAATAAGGTTTTTGAAATTAGGGGCGTGAAGAGTCAAATTGAAAAAGCAGTGGAAGTTTTGAAAAATGGCGGGATAATCGCTTATCCCACTGACACGGTTTATGGAATCGGAGGCAACGCCTTTGACAACAAAGTGGTCCAGAGAATTCTTGACCTCAAAGGCAGGTCCGAGGACCGCGCGCTTTTAGTGGCGGTGTCAGATTTTAAGATGATGGCAGCAATCGTGTTCATTACCGAGAAAGAAAAGAGATTTATGGAAAAATTTTTGCCCGGACCAGTGGCCTTTATTTTGCCGAAAAAATCACGAATTTCTGATTTGGTTACCGGCGGGAAAAACACCGTGGGCATAAGAATGCCGGATAACAAAGAAGCGTTGGAGATTATAAGAAGGGCGGGGTTTCCGATTATCAGCACATCTGCCAACATTTCTGGCAGGAAACCGGCTGTGAAAAGCGCAGATATTGATTTGGAAGCGGACTTTATGGTAGAAGGAAAGTGCAAGCACAAAAAACCCTCAACCATAGTTGACCTTGTAAATAAGGCGATTATAAGGGAAGGGGCGGAAAGCGAAGGAGTCAAGAAAGCATTAAAAGCAGAGTTTTCTCTGCAAAGATATGGTTAAACAAATTCTCTCTGTTTTAGTCATTGTTCTCATTGGCGTTATTGCCGGAGCTTTGATTTATCTATTTTATCCGGAGAATTGGGAAATAAGCGTTGTCACTCTTTATTGGGGGAACAAAGTAGAAGACCCGGAAGGTCTTTTTTGCGAAAGAGTTTATCCTTTAGAAAGAGAAGTAAGGGGAGCAGTTGAAGACAGGATTCTTCTGGCAGTGGAAGAATTGCTGAAAGGGCCCACTGAAGAAGAAATGGAAAAGGGATTTTTTACCACCATAAACCCGGGGGTTAAAGTTCAAAGTTTGACCGTAGAAGGAAGAGTGGCAAAAGTTGATTTTGACGAGACAATGGAGAGCGCTGTCGGCGGTTCCTGCCGAGTAGGCGCAATCAGAGCTCAAATTACAGAAACCCTGAAGCATTTTCCGGATATTGATGATGTTATTATTTCCGTGGACGGCAGGATAGAAGACATTCTTCAGCCATAAGGCAGCAATCTTTCAGTAACAGGATTTTAGGGTGTGAAATTACGATGCCGGGTGGCGTAATTTTCGTGAAATGTCGGAGGCCACGCCAGACATAAGGAATCTCACTACGATGCCGGGTGGCGTAATTTTTTGAAGAAAGTTATCCACAGGGTAAAAGGGTAAAAAAGAGCGCAAAACTCAAAAAGAAAAACGTAAAATAAAAAACAAGAACCCAGAGCGCAAAACGAAATTTGTCTGCAGCTGTAATATTATTGCAGGCGGGGATATAAAAAACAATATCATTTTTTATTTTTTTAAAAAGCATAATGTGTTAAGATATTGATAATGATTAAAGAAATAACAAGCCAGACAGAGTGGGAAGAGTTTTTAAGTGGCTGCGAAGAAAAAACATTTCTCCATTCCTGGAATTGGGGAGAATTCCTCAAAGCAATGGGGAACAAAATCTGGCGGTTTGGCATCTATGAAGACAATTCTCTTCTGGCAGTTTGTCTGGCTTCTGTGGTGCGCGCTAAAAGGGGAACTTTTTTATTGGTTGAGCATGGGCCAGTGTTAAAATCCAAAATCCAAAGTCCAAAATCCAAAATATTAAAAGAATTTTTAGAATATTTGAAAGAAATTGGAAAAAAAGAAAAAGCGGGGTTTATTAGAGTTTGTCCGATTTGGGAGAGGACAGAAGATAATGAAAAAGTTTTTAAGGAACTCGGATTCAGAAACGCGCCCATTCATGTCCGGCCAGAAGTTAGCTGGTTGCTGGACATTGATAAGCCAGAGGAAGAGCTTTTGCGGGACATGAGAAAGACCACTCGTTATTTAATTCGCCAAGCCGGCGACAATGCCGATATTGAGATTGCAAAAAGCAACAATCAGGCAGACGTGGGAATTTTTAATGAAATTTACCAAGCAACAGGAGGGCGCGCCAATTTTGTTCCTTTTTCTTTCAATTATCTCAAAAATGAATTCCAGTCGTTTCTGAACGACGGCCAGGCCTTGCTGTTTTTCGGGAGATATAAAAAGAAGTTAACAGCCGGGGCAATGATAATTTTCTGGCAAGACAGCGCGTTTTATCATCAAGGCGCTTCTTTGAGAGAATATGCCAAAGTTCCGGTCAGTTATCTTTTGCAATGGGAGGCGATAAAAGAAGCGAAAGCAAGAGGCCTGAAATATTATAGTTTTTGGGGGATTGCTCCGGATGACAGCCCCGGCCATCCGTGGAGGGGCCTTACCTTATTTAAGCAGGGGTTCGGAGGAGGGAGAAGAGAATATGTCAGAACCCAGGATTACATCATATCTCTGCGGTATTGGCTTAATTATATCGTAGAAAGAATCAGAAAAACAAAAAGGGGGTTTTGATGAAATCAAAAACAAAAAGACAATATTATCAGGCGAAGAAGCGCGGTTATGGCCGCAAGAGGAAATTAATTTTCAGAAGCCGTTTTTTCTGGTGTTTTGTTTTGGCGGCGGTTATTGGCGCCGGCTTTGTTTATTTTTTTGTTTTTTCGCCTGTTTTTCAGCTGAAAGACATCAAGGTCAGCGGCGCATCTTATGTAAGCGCCTCGGAAGTGGAAAATTTGATAATCGGACAATCGGAGCGAAACATCTTGTTTTTCCCTACCAAGAGCATTATTGTTTTTAATTCCCGAAAAGCAGAGGCGATGATACTTGAGAACTTTCTGCCTGTTGAAAGGGCGCAAATCAAAAGGCAATTTTTCAATAAGCTGGCAGTCATCCTTACAGAAAGAAAAACAGAAGCAGCTGCTTGTTTTGCGGAAGATTGTTTTCTGACAGACGCAAGCGGGATTGTTTTCAGAAGCGCGGACAGGGAGGAGGTTTTCCCCAATAAACCAAGACTTATTCTTGATAACCTCCCGGAGTTGGGGGCGGTTGTCATATCAGGCGAAAACCTTGTTTTTGTCAGCGACATCTTCGGGCGACTGAAACAGAGAAATATTTTAATAGAGGAGTTTGCGGTTATGGAATCAAAAATTGGGGCCAAGATATCAGAAGGCGGGTTGGTGGTCTATTTTAGCACCCAAAAAGATTCTGAATTACAAGTTCAGGATTTAATATTGGTGCTTGAGGACCAAAGTTCTCCTGACGCCGGCCACCAGAGGGCTGAAGAGTATATTGACCTCCGTTTTGATAAAATTTTTCTGAAGTAGCGGGTTATGGGATATTATAGAGGGGCTTTGGTTTTTATATTATATATGAAGATTGAGTAGCCGGCCCGGCTAACTGGTTCAAAGTCATTCAGCCACTCAAGGGCGGTGGTGTCCTGCTCGAAGCCGGGAATAGCAATGGCCCTTCTCTCTTGGAGAAAAGTGGCGGAGATGGCCAGCCAGCCCTTATTTTCTTCGGGATTTTTGGTGATAGCCCCTTCTGTTAATTTGTCTGCCAAGCGGAAAGAAGGGCTGTCGCCCCCGAAATAATCAACTTTTATTTTCTGGATATTGTTTTCCTCAACAAAATCAGCCAATCGTTTTAGGTCTTGCCCCCAATCATAATTGGAGTCCACGGCGTATTGGTAGCCGTTTTTAGTTCCTCCGGCCAGTTCGTTGTAATAAGACAGGTAATGGGGAAAAGTCATAAGCGAGCTGGCAATATACCAAGCCATTAAAATCATTGTCAGGACACAAAAGGCAATTTTTGCTTCTCTCTTTTTTATTTTATCCTTTAGCCGGAAAAATCCGACACTGATAAAAATATAGATTATTGGAAAAACAGGCAGGATATGCCTTACCCCTATATTCAAATTTCCTTTAATAGAAGTCAGCCAGTAAACGAGGAATATAATGAATAGGAGAAATTCGGCAATATGTTCTTTGGTCCATCTCCATAGGCGGGCGAAGAATTTTCTGAAAAATTTGTGTTTCTCCGCGCCAAGCAAGAAAAGCCCCAACACAATTAGGGTTAAGAAATGAAGGGCCAAAGGCGCTTTCAAAAGATACATCATCGGGAAATACTCTTTCCAGGCCTGGTTATTGACTTGGCCCATAAAATAGACGGTATTGCCTCCGGCCACTCTCTGGGTGGCCATAAGCAAGCCGAGGGCGTATTGCGCAAATGGCCTCAAGACAGGGATTGACGCTGCCTTGGCTGTTATCTTCCCAGGAAGCTTATCGCCAAGAATGTGTTGGGTATCGCTTACCTGCCTTTCGGCGGAATAATTTGATATATGAAATTGGTAGATGGGCCAGATTACGACCACTAAGGCGATTATGCCTGCGATTATGGACTTGCCGCAATAGCTCAATACATTTTTTAATTTATTTTTGAAGGGTTTGCCGGCAGTAAAATAGGCGTAGATGATGGTGACAAAAGCGAAGCACGGCAGAACAAGAATTAGAGAAAATTTAAGGCACAAGGCGATGCCTAAAATTATGGCAGCGATAAAAATATTTTTGAAAACAGGATTTTTCAGGAATTTTACCCAGAAATACGCGGAGATAAGAAAGCCGAGAGCAGCGGCCACATCAGTGGTTACCAAGCGGCCGTGAGCCAGAAAAGTAGGCGAGAAGGAAAAAAGCGCCAAAGCCATCAGCCCTGCCTTGTTCCCGCCCAATTTCCTTGACCAGAAGAAAAGGAACCAGCCCAGAAAAACCAAAAGAATCATCATCGGCAGCCGGGTCCAGAATATTATTTGGTCAGGATTGTTGCCGGAATTAAAAATAAACTCGTATCCGGCATCCCATTGGCCGTTGACATCTTGGGTCCATGATTTGTGTTCAAGGGGGAAATTAAGGTCTAAGAATAATAAAGGGAGCGCCGCCAAGTCCTTTGCCAAAGGAGGATGTTCAGGATTCAGGCGGTAGTCCCTGAAAGCCAAATAAGAGTATCCTGACGGGATATGGGCTTTTTCGTCCATGGTCAAAGACATATTGCGCGAACTTAAAAAAGCGGTTAAGAAACACGCTCCCAAAAGCAATATTGCGATTATATTTGTCGCCTTGTTGCTTAGTTTCATATTCTTTGTTTTTTTAATGATTATTGCAGGGGGCTTATCCAATACATTTCCGCATTGTTGGTGGTTTTGAGGGTCCCGCCCGGAAAAGCTGTTCTAAGTTCGCTAAGAATGTCGCTGTCAATACGCATTGGGATGATAACAGTGGCTCTGTCAGCTATTTTTACCTGGCCTAACTGGTCCGGCTTCAGGTATTTTGCTTTTAATGTCCCGTATTTCATTCTTTCAACAAACATTATTGTTTGAGCGGGAGTAGGCACGCCGTCAGGATAAGGCACCGGCGTCCCTGATTCATTGACTATTACATATTTGTTGACCTCCGGCGGCAGGGCATTGATTGATTGGCCGAGCTTCATAAAGTTTTCTGTAAAAGCGTTTTTGATTTCCGGATTTCCCGCCCATTCAGCAAAATATTTTTGAGTTTCAGCGGCGAACAGAGTCAGGAAAAGAAAACCGATAATTAAATAAACAAAACCCTTCAACCATTTGCTGTCAGGCGAGAAAGAAGGCATTTTTTTTATTTTTTTGATTCTTTCTAAAATCCAATCGGCGCCGAGCGCGGCGAAAATCATGGCTACCGGAATGGTCCCTATGGTTCGAAGAGAGTGGGGCATGCCTTCATAAGTCAAGGCGCCGGGCAGAATCATCACAAAAAACCAGGAGAATAAAAGCCAGTAGACGGACTGGGCTTTGAAGTTTCTGCTTTTGATGAGCAGGGCTAATTTTTTGACAGAAACGATGAATCCGATGAGAAACAAAATTCCGACAGGCCAGAGCAATTGAGGAGAACCGGAGAGATTGTGCCTCCAGTTAAAATCTCCGGAGATATTGAACATTATGAGGTGCCTGCCCAAGCTTTCCAAAAATGCGGTGATGAAGTTTGGTTGCGAAAATACGGAAACCGCGCCCAGTCGGCCGAAAAAATCAGCCGGGTGAGTCATAAAATATAAAGCCAGGGGCAGGGCGATTATCAGAGCAGATATGCCGAAGATTAAAACAGAAATAATGAATTTTTTTTGCTGTTTTTCCCGGCGATAAGAAATCCAGTAGGGAACCAAAACAAAGGGCAGTATCAGGAATGCCAAACGGAAAGATGAGTAAGTGTAAAATCCCAGTCCGAAAATCAGACCGGACAAGATTAATAAGAATAAGTTTTTGTTCTTCAACCCTTTGAATAAGAAATAGAAACAGAAGACCAGAATAAACGGCAAAATGATCGCCCTGAACCCGATTCGGGAAAAGTTTATATGCCAAAAAGAGGTGGCAATGAAAAAGCCGGCCAGCAAGGCAAGGCAATCTGCGTTTTTTTCGCTTGTGCCAGTGTGTTTTAGAAGTTCTCTCGTTAAAAGGAAGAGTCCCAGAACAGTGATGATGCCGACAATGGCGGAAATCAAACGCAGGGAAAAGGGGCTGGG
>PEYH01000014.1:4786-5560 GCA_002774465.1 Parcubacteria group bacterium CG08_land_8_20_14_0_20_43_9 | reverse complement strand
TTAGCGATAAAAAGGCCCAAGCCGGTTCCTTCCGTCTCCTTCCTGACAGCATTGTCTGCCCTGAAAAACTTGCTGAACACTCTCTCCTGTTGGTCTTTCGGAATTCCGATTCCGGTATCTTTCACAGATAGCTCTACGTTTCCCTTCTTTCTAACCAAAGAAATATCCACGCTTCCCCCTGAATCAGTGTAAAAAACGGCGTTTTCAATGATATTCTTGATGGCTAAGGTCAATTTCTCTATGTCTGCCCTGATAATCTTTGCTCCTTTGGTCTTGGATATTTTTAGGACGAGCTTCACTTTTTTCTTTTGAGCCAATTGCTTCAGGGAAGAGGCAATCGATTCTACTAATTCTCCTAAATCAATGACGGTCGGGTGATACATAAATCTTCCCTCTTCTATCCTGGCTACATTTAACAAATCATTGATAAGGCGAATCATTCTTTCGTTGGTCTGGTCCGCCTTGAGCAGCATCTCCTTCTGGTCGGCGTTAAGCGGTCCCATCTCCTGCTCTAAAATCATGGATAGCGACCATTTTATAATAGACAAGGGAGTCCTTAGTTGATGGGCGGCAACTGAGACAAATTGGCTCTTCAGCCGTTCAATAACTTTTTCTCTGGAAATGTCATGAAGGATTACCAGGGTAGAGGCATCTTTTTCTCCCGGGTCCAAGGCCTGGGTGGTCACTTCCACCACTAATTCTCCTTCTTTAAAAGGAAGCTCTTCCCTGGAAAGCTCTTTCTTCCTGTTCTTAAGTATTTTTGCCAATTTCTCA
>PEYH01000014.1:1714-4779 GCA_002774465.1 Parcubacteria group bacterium CG08_land_8_20_14_0_20_43_9 | reverse complement strand
ACCATCCAAGCAATTCCTCGACTGTCTTGCCGATAAGAGCGCTCTGCCTTACCCGCAGAAATTCTTCAGCCCGGGGATTCAATAACTCCAATTCTCCCTTGGCATTGAAAATCAACAGGCCGTCAAGAAAATTATTAAAAATCACCTGGCTCCTGTTCTTTTCTCTTTCTATCTGCTGTTTTGCCGCCTCTGTATCTTCCAATATATTAAGCAGGGCGGTTCTCGAGGCCTCTAAGTCCTTTGTTCTTTCCTTGATTTTCTCCTCTGTCTTGGTCTGCAGTTCTTTTAAGACAGTTATATCGGTAATACTTACGAAATATCCAGTCAGCTTTCCCCGGCTGTCGCGCTTGGCGGCAAAAGATACGCTTACCGGTATTTTTTTCTTGTCTTTAGTAACCAGAGACAATTCTTTGCTTTTGACGACATCTTCCCCTTCAGATGATTTGAGGCAACCATCCACCTCTGCCCTTTCAACGAAGAAATTAGGCAGAGATTCGCTTACCGACTCCCGGAATTGGAACCCGGTCAATTTCTCAAAGGCCTTATTAATATTGCTCACCATTTTGGCGGGGCTTACGTCGCAAATCGGCAAAGGCAAAAAGGCCAGAAAATCGCTCAAATAAGAAGTAATCTCATTAAGGTCTTTCTGCAATCCGCTTATTTCTCTCCGATAATCTATCTTAGTATTTTTAGTTTTTCTTCCAAACCAAGATTTATTTTGCATTATTCTTCCCGGTTAATTCTTTCTTAAAATTCTCTATTTCTTTCTTAAGCTCAATCATCTTTAACTCCCTGCCTACGGTCAGCTTATGAAGCGTCTCCAGCTCATCCACTCTTTCCTGCAACTCTTTAGTTCTTAATTTGATATTCTCTTCCAGCCCTTCGGCAAATTCCTTCAATTCCCGCGTCCTCGCAACAACCTTTACCTCTAAAACACTATTGGCCTCCTTAAGCTCCTCTGATTTTTTCTTCAGGTCTATCGTCCTCTCTTTAACTTTTTCTTCAAGTTCAACATTTAGCCCTCTCAACTCAAGATTAATTCTGCCGAATCGTCCCCAAAATTGCTCCATCGAGCTTCTTGTTGTTAAAAAAACAAACACTGCAATAATAATAGGAATAATGGCCATATACAAAGGCGGGCCCGGTACTCCGGTTGCGGGATAATCAGGATAAACCGGGGAAAGGCCCAGGTATTCCAGGGCTGAAAGAGCTGCCACGATAGAAAAAGAAAAAAAACAGAAAAAATCATTCCCTCTCTTCGAAATAAGCAAAGGATAAATCAAAACAGCATAAAGCAGGAAAAACGGAATTGAAACCATAGAAATGCGGATTTCATAGAGCTGGGCTACCGGAATAAAAAGATAAAGAACTGCCCCAAGCGCTAAAAGTTCTATGAGAATTATGGTCCCCACCACAAAGCGGATTACCCCTGTCTTTACGTTAGAATCTTTCTTAAAATAAAACCCGGCGAGGATTAACAGGAAAAGAACCAGCAAATACCCGCCTGCAATATAAGAAAAATAGGGAAAAGGGGCAATGACCAATCTTATTGCCAAAAAAAGAACGGCTGTTCCCAAGATGATAAACGCCCTACGTTTCCGCTCTTTTGCCAGATTCTCCAATATGGCTATTTTGACCTGACCCTCTTTTTGGGAAATTTCCTCCATCAATAACCGTTTAATTCGTTCATTATAACAATTTATTCGCTTAAAAGGAATTTCGCATTAATAAAAAGCCAAAGAATTAAAAATCCCCTAATTTTGCCTGCCGGGATTCAGGCAACCTTTTGATTAAGCTGTAAAATCCGAATTCCTGAAAAATTTTAACAATCTTTTCTTTGTCCAGCGGCTTGCTGCGGCATTGCTCAAGAGTAAAATCAATGGGAACATCCGTGTTAATTTCGGCCAAGGCTTTTGAAAAAAGCGCTTGTTCTTTATAAGCAATGAGTTTTTCCTTGAGGCGAAGCGGGATGGAATCGCTTTTCTCTCCGCTCTCCAAAGAATCATAAAGATTATCCAAGGACCCGAATTTTTTTAACAGCTCTGTGGCGGTTTTGGGACCGATGCCTGTCACGCCCGGAATATTATCAGAAGGGTCCCCTCTTAATGCGCGGTAATCAGTCAATTTTTCCGGCGCCAATCCATCATATCGTTCCTTCACCAGTTGTTCGTCATAAACCACGGTATCGGAAAACCCCTTTTTGAGCGTATAAACTCTTGTATTTTTATCAACTAAGCGCAAAGCATCCAAGTCCCCGGTAACTATAAGGGTTTCTATCTCCGGAGCAATTTGCCTTCTTTGGGCGCTTTTGGCGATTGTGCCTATCACGTCATCTGCCTCAAAGCCCTGCTTCTCAAAAATTGGCACGTTAAATGATGACAATATTCTTTTCACTATCGGGATTTGAGCATAAAGCTCATCCGGCGCTTTTCTCCGTTTTGCCTTATATTCTTTATATATCTCCTTCCTGAACGTCGGCCCGGGCAAATCAAAGGCAGCAGCCACATATTCGGGACGAAGGTCTTTCAAGGCCTTCAAAAAAACCAAAAGGAAACCATAAACCGCATTAACCAGTTCTCTGTTGGGGGCAGTAAGCGGAGGCAAAGCGTGGAAAGCCCTGTGGATTAAGGCATTGCTGTCAATTATGACCAAACGTTTTTTTTCTAAAATCATTTTGGTTTTTTAATAATAATCTCCCGAACATTTTCGTTCTTAAATACGAACTTAATAACCTTTGTTTCTTCCGGAATGACAGTTTTGATTTTTTCCGCCCATTCAATAACAACGATATTATCAGGGTTATGAATTATCTCTTCAAAACCGAGCGCTAAAATTTCTGCCGGCCCATCCAAACGATAACAATCAATATGGTAAAGATTTTTAAATTTTGAGCTTCGGCTTTCAGGTTTAGTGATTTTGAACTTTTTCAAAATCACAAAAGTGGGGCTTAAAATTTTTTCCTTTATCCCTAAACCCTCGGCAAACCCTTGGACAAAAGTCGTTTTCCCACTGCCCAAATCACCTTGCAAGGCAAAAATAGCCGCCCGTCCCTTTCTGCGGTCAGG
>PEYH01000014.1:0-1688 GCA_002774465.1 Parcubacteria group bacterium CG08_land_8_20_14_0_20_43_9 | reverse complement strand
TTTTTCTGCCTAAAAATTTGGTCTCTCCGCAGCTCTTCGTATGAACTCTTTTTTTCATTGACTTTTGAATCAATAAAATATAGATTGAACTAATGATTGAAGGATTAGACCAAGCAAAAAAACTTCTTGATGCCTCTAAAAGGGTTTTGATATTAACTCCTCAAAATCCGGGCGTTGATTCTTTTGCCTCAGCCGTTTCCCTATCTTATACTTTAAACAATAAAGGCAAGGTTGTAAATTTGCATCCCCGGAATATCCCTCAAAATTATGCCCCCCTGTTTCCCAAACCGACTAATCCAAGCAGGTTTGTTATCACTGTCAGGGGTAAAGAAATTTCAGAGTTATACTACGAAAAAGAAAATCAGATACTAAAAATCTTTCTCAGCCCCAAGGACAACAAAATCAATAAGGACGATATCAATTTTGACGACTTTCAGGAGCTGCCGGAAACAGAATCAGACCTTTTGATAACAATCGGTGTAGAAAATTTGGAAAAATTAGGAAATTTTTATGAAAAAAATTTCAAGCTTTTTTATCAGACCCCGATACTCAATATTGATAATCAAATAACGAATAGCAGATTTGGCAATGTCAACCTAATCGCCGGCAATCTGCCGATGGCCCTTATCTCCAACCGCCTAATTGAGCTGCTCCAAGACCCGACTGATTCAAATACCAAAACATGGATTTTGGCGGGCATAATCGCTTTTTCCAGAGATAAAGAAATCAATCAAGAAATAACAAGCAGTGTCTTCGGACTGATATCTTCCAATATCCATTACAAAGAATTATTAAAATTTTTTGCCAAAGACAAAGATTCCCGACAGCTTAAGCTCTTAGAGACCGCTCTCAGGAAAATTGAATTCCGCAGAGAAAAACAGCTCCCGATTATCTGCCTGACCAAAAAGGATTTTCAAGAATCCGGGGCCAGGCCAAAGGACTTGGGATTTATCTTGAAAGAGCTTACCGGCAATATTTTACAGCTCCCGACCCTGCTTCTTTTATGGGAAAACGAAAACAGACAAAACCCGGTTATGGGCGTTTTTTATTCCCCGAAACCGTACTCCAGCGGCAAAATACTTGAGACCTTTGACGGGGAGACCAAAGGCAAAGGGATTATCTTTAAGACGGAAAATGGTAATATGAATGATGTTAAGGAAAAAGTAATGGAGGTTATTTTTTAATATTTTATGGCGAAAATAACCGATAAAATCGTCGTCTCCCCGGAAGCCACCGGACAGATACAAAAAGCTGTAAAATCTGTCCCGGATTTGAAAAAGGAAATAGAGGGAAATATAAAGGAAGAAATTACAAAGATTATTGAAGTCATTTTAGTGGGCGCCATTTCCCTTTCTTCTTCTGACATCCATTTTGAGCCAAGGGAAAACGATATCCGCTTGCGGGTGCGGCTGGACGGAATGCTTTATGATGTAATGTTCTTTTCCCAAAAAACATATCGCCTGCTTTTATCCAGAATTAAACTTTTAGCCGGCCTGAAGCTTAATGTTCATAATAAACCGCAGGATGGAAGTTTTTCTGTGGTGATGCAAGCAAAAACAGATAAAGAAAAGGAGATAGAAATCAGGACCTCTGCTTTGCCGGCTGACTTTGGGGAATCAGTGGTAATGAGAATTCTCAATCCGGAAAGCTTAAAAAGCATTGAAGAGCTCGGATTAAGGCAGGATTTG
>PEYH01000039.1 GCA_002774465.1 Parcubacteria group bacterium CG08_land_8_20_14_0_20_43_9 | reverse complement strand
TGCCGACCATAAAATTTTTGATGGAAAACGAGGCGAAAATTATTTTGATGAGCCATTTGGGCCGGCCCGATGAAATCCAAAATAGCAAAATAAGAATTCAGAAGCTGACCCTTTATCCAGCGGCCAAAAGATTATCGTCTTTATTGGATAAAGAGGTAAAATTTGTTAAAACTTGTGTCGGCAGAGAGGCAGAGGAGGCTGCAAAAAATCTAAAGTCCGGTGAAATTTTGCTATTGGAGAATTTAAGATTTTTTCCCGGAGAGATGTCCAACGACGACGTTTTCACCAAGCAATTATCATCTCTGGGAGAAATTTTCATCAACGACGCTTTTAGCAGCGTTCACCGCAATCATGCCTCTATAGTGGGCATACCCAAGCATCTCCCTTCTGCGGCAGGGCTGTTATTTGAAGAGGAGGTGAAGGTTTTGAGTTCTGTTTTAGAAAAGCCCAAGAGGCCGTTGATAGTCATTTTGGGCGGAGCCAAGCTTAAAGCTAAGATTCCCTGCTTGATTAATTTTTTGAAAATCGCCGACCATGTCTTGGTGGGAGGAAAAATTGCGTCAGCGATATTGTACGCAAAAGGTATTTCTCTTTCTCCTTTTATCGGGGAAGATGGGCTGGAAAAAGAGGCGGCAGGTTTTGAGTTGACTAATCCTAAATTGCATATGCCCGTAGACGCTTTAGTGGGGCTGAAGAATCATCAACCCGATTATTTGCGCCAGTCGGCAGTCGGCAAGATTAGGAGTGAAGAGCAGATGCTTGATATCGGGCCGGAAACTGTCAGAATGTTCTCCGACATCATCCAAGAAGCCAAAACAGTTATTTGGAACGGTCCTCTCGGCTATATTGAGGATGAAAGATTCGCCGGCGGGACCCTGGCTATTGCCAACGCCATTTTAAGGGGCCGGTCTTTTTCCGTAGTCGGCGGAGGCGACACAAACGCTTTTTTAGCAGACAATAATTTGCGCGGGAAGTTTGATTATGTTTCCACCGGCGGGGGCGCTATGCTTGAGTTTTTCAGCGGTAAAGAATTGCCGGGAATTAAGGCCTTGAGAAGATAGTTCTATGGAGAAAAGCCAATATCCAAAAGGGACAAAAGAAGTTGCCCAGAGGATTTTAAGGGCAGCCCAAAAGGGAGAGCGGGCAATCATATTCGGCGACGCTGATTTAGACGGCATCGCCTCATCTGTTATTCTACAGGAGCTCTTTGAGTTGTTGAATCCCCTTTACTCCCAAAATAGAGATATTAAGGTGTATTTTCCGAACAGGGAAGAAGAAGGGCACGGAATCAGCGACCGCGCCGTTGATTTATTCGCCAAAGAAATTCCGGCTTTGTTTCTGGCGGTTGACTGCGGCATAGCCAATGTCAATGAAATTAAGCGGGCCAGAAAGAAAGGGTTTGAAACTATAGTCATAGACCATCATCCGCCGTTGGAGAAAGTGGCTAAGCCGGATTTTTTGATTGACCCCAAGCAAAAGGGCGAAACATATCCGTTCACTGATTTTGCCGCAGTCGGGCTTGTTTATAAAGTTGCGGAGTACGCCTTGTCCCAAACCAATTACCCGGAATATGCAAAGGAAAAGTTGTTGGAGCTTACTGCTCTGGCCACTCTTTCTGACCTGATGCCTCTTAAAGAAGACAATCGCGAGTTAGTGGATAAGGGGATTAACGCTTTGATGACCACCCAGCGCCCGGGATTGCTGGCGCTAATTGAGCTGGGCGAAGTCGATTTGCAGATAGATGTTGATATTTTCCAGAAAATTATTGCTCCGCTTAACAGCGCAAAACTAATAGACAATATAGCTGAAAGCTATTTGCTTTTGAGAGAAACATCTCTGAAAGAGGCGAAAAAATTGGCTCAACGTTTGATTAGGCAGAACAGAGAAAAGAAAGCCATTGTCCAGCAGACCCTAGACGAGCTTGTTAATAAGATTGAGAAAGAGAAAAAAGAATCGTTGATGGTTTTTGAGGTTAGCGATTATTGGCCGGTGCCGGCCCTCGGGGTTATTGCTTCAAAACTCGTCCACCTTTATAAGAAACCGATTTTCCTTTTTAAAAGAGGGGAGCAGGAAAGCGTTTGCTCGGCCCGTTTGCCCCAGGACCTGGACGGGGTGGAGGCCCTGATTAAATGCAAGAGATTCCTTAAAACATACGGTGGGCATGCGCCTGCCTGCGGCTGCCGGGTGAAGAATAAAAATCTTCCGAAGTTAGAAAAATGTCTGGAAACATACTTCAAGAAGCAAATTAGAGAATAAAGTAAGAGTAAAAAACATGGATAAGATAATTGTTTTCACTGACGGCGCTTCCCGGGGCAATCCCGGGCCAGCCGCCATTGGGATTGTCATCTGCGACGCCCAGGGCAGGGCGCAGAAAGATTACGCCGCTGCCATAGGCGAGACCACCAACAATGAAGCCGAGTATCAGGCCGTGATTTTTGCTTTGAAAAAAATTAAGGCGCTGGTAGGCAAGGCAAAAATTAAAAGCGCCGAAGTTTTGATAAAGTCCGATTCCGAGCTGATGGTTTCCCAGTTATCAGGAGAATACAAGATTAAAGAACCGAGAATCCAGAATTTGTTTATTCAGATTTGGAACTTGAAGATTGATTACAAAAAAGTTGATTTTGCATTGATTCATAGAGAACAAAATACAGCGGCTGACAAATTGGCAAATCAAGCTCTTGACGCCGCCTCCCAAAAACTTTTTTAGAAAAAATATTTTGAGAAAATTGTTTTAAAAAACCGTTTTGATTTTTACTTTACCTTCTTGCTGTGATGTAAAAATTACGAAGCCCAAAAATTACGATGCCGGGTGGCGTAATTTTTGCTAAACGCCGGAGGCCACGCCAGATATAGGGAATCTCACTACGATGCCGGGTGGCGTAATTTTTGGGAGAAAGTTATCCACACCCCTTAACGCCCTGTTTTAATATATTTTAATGTTCTGGTTTTCAAGAATTCCGCGCTCAAATTTGACTTTTGGCAGGAATTTGATATAATAATAACGCCAAGTAAGCAAGGCAATCGCTTTTTATCAGCGCTCCTGCGCTGATAAGGAGAGGAAAGTCCGAACACCCAGTGGCTGTTTGCCAGCGACACAGGCAGCGGGTAACGCCCGTCGTCCGCGAGGATAGAGGTGCGAACAGTGACGCCCTGAACCGAAAGGCGAAGGGTGCCCCAATGGGGCAAACCCCTAAGGAAACTTAGGGGGTGAAACGGCTAAATCCTTGCCCGGGTGCAAGAGCAAATTGTAGCTCGCATGACCCCGAGAGTAATCGCGGGGCAAGATAGATGATTGCCCAAAACAGAATTCGGCTTATTGCCTGGTTGGCATATCACAAACAGCTCCCCGAAGGAGCTGTTTGTGTTTGGTTTGGCCTAAATGTTCTCGATGTTCTCTCCGGAGAAGTTATCTGCCCGATGATTTTTTTGAAACTTAACTTCATTCTTACGAAGATTTTTTACTCCAAGCGCTTTTTGCATAAATTTACGTAAAATATTTATTCAAAAGAGTTTTTAATCATAACAAAAGATTATTAAAAGGAAAACAGGAAAATTTTCGTAAGAGTTTTTTAAAAAAAGAGACCGCGGAGCGAAGAGAGACAATGTCTCTCTTCGCTCCGCAGACCTCTAAGCGTCAAAGGAAGGCTATCCCCCGGTAAGGGATGCTCCTCTTGCTCCCCAGGGGAGCTCAATCGTCTTCTCGGGCAGAGACGCCTCAATCTGCTTCCGAAGCTCTGCCGCGGTCCAGCGCCTCACTCCGTCCAAGTATAGGACAGGAGTCAAGATGCCGTTAACCAGGCATTGACTTTCCGGCAGCGCGGGCGAAGCGAGCCATTCGTCATGGAGCACTTCAAGCGCTTGCAAGTACTCCAAGGGGATAGCGGCCTCTTCTTTCCGTCCGCGCTTGTCCAAGATGCGCTCGAGGCAGACCTCGGCCGGGGTTCTGACATAGACCACGAGGTCAGGACGGGCGCACCAATTCTGGGAATTGATGAAATCCCACATTCGGCAGTAGATTTGCCATTCCCACTCCGCCATCAGTCCGCTCTGAAAGCAGTTCAGGGCAAAGACATAGCGGTCGCAGAAAATGGAACGCTCGAGGGCCACCATCCGGTGATTGTCGCGCGCCAGGATTTCCGTCCAGGTCTTGACCCGCGTGGTGAACGCGGCCCATCTGGAAAGTGAAGGCCCAACGCTCCTGGTCTTTATAGAACAACTTCAGCAAGTTTGTCGCTTTCCGACTGCTCGGGAGTCGGAAGTTTTGCCACTGGTCTACGGGTTCCGGGACGAACCCGAATTTCCCGCTTCGCGCCAGTTCTTCCCCAAGAGTGCTTTTCCCTGCCGCGATGTTGCCTTCAAATAGAATCATTGTCCGTTCCTCCTTCATCCGCGCCTCCTTGCTCTATAGCGCTTTTTGAATCTTGGTTGTGATGGTGCTGCCAGACAATTGTCCGATGATGTTTGTGCTAAAGTTAGCCTATCAAAATAGATTTTATAGTCAAGCAGGCATTATGAATAAAATTAGAAAGAGTCAGGGGAGAGCCAAAAAAAACTAAAAGAGGACTGAAAGAGAGCCAAGAAAATGATTGGAGGATATTCTTATTCAGATAAGCATAATCAGCTCATTGAATTTGTAAAAAATCTATAGAAATACTAAGATGTTTAAACATATTGAAATAATGTTATGGAATATAATCCCAATGAAGGGAAAGAGTTGATTATAAAGGTTGGAGGAAAGAGTTTTGCCAGGATTCCTGTCAAAACGCATTTTATTATCCGTCAAGATAATTTAGATGATATAATTAAGAAATATGTTCTTCCAATGGCCCGGTCATCTGATATAGTAATGTTTGGCCAAAAAATCGTGGCAATTATGCAAGGCCG
This sequence comes from Parcubacteria group bacterium CG08_land_8_20_14_0_20_43_9, assembly GCA_002774465.1. Classification (GTDB taxonomy): domain Bacteria; phylum Patescibacteriota; class Minisyncoccia; order Minisyncoccales; family PEYH01; genus PEYH01. The sequence goes on along the minus strand of PEYH01000039.1, from coordinate 814 downwards.
GATAGTTTATAAAAAAGACATTAGATTAAGTTTTTGGGCAAAGTATTTATCAAAGTTCGCCACTAAGAATCCGGCTGGCCCGGCCGTGGGAGACCCGTACAAGATGCAGGTGGCTATCAATATTGCCGGCCTGCCAAGGATTCTGTTTGCCGGAGCAATGGGCGCGGTGGCTAAGTTGTTCGGCATAGCCGGAATTTTTTACCGGATAGCAGGCAATCAGGTCAATCAGATTGACGGTTTTTGCCACGATGCCTTTGCTGATTACCTTGAAATGGGAATTTTAGGCCTTAAAAATTGCGCTAAGCTTTGTGATGAAATAAAAGGGAAATATAATTTTTCTGCAATAGTGGTTGACATTAATGATATGGGCGGAAATATTTTAGGAGTAAGCAGTGATTTAAAAAGAAAAGAAAAACTACTGCTCCAAATACTCAAAGACAATCCTCTCGGTCAAAAATCCCAATCAACGCCAATAGGAATTATCAGAGAAACAGAAAATTAGGCGGATTCAGGCATAATGATAAAAAGAATTCTTAATCTAAAATCCAGCAATATCACGATTGCCGTTTTGATTTTGGCCGCCGCCAGTTTGACGAGCGCTTTGCTCGGTTTTTTCAGGGACCGCCTTTTGGCCGGAAGATTCGGGGCTGGGGATGAGCTGGATATTTATTATACCGCTTTCAGGATTCCTGATTTTATTAACATGGTTTTGATAATGGGCGTTATTTCCGCGGCCATTATCCCGGTTTTCACTTTTTATTGGACCAAAGACAAAGAAGAGGCCAAAAAATTTTTGGGCAATCTCCTGAATCTG
>PEYH01000050.1 GCA_002774465.1 Parcubacteria group bacterium CG08_land_8_20_14_0_20_43_9 | reverse complement strand
TCCCTTCAAAATCTTGGCGGAAGCCGAGCCCCGCCTCTGGCGGGGCGAGGCAACAATCGCCCAAAATCCGAATTCTGAAAATTGGCGGTAGGGGTGGGATTCGAACCCACGGGACCCGTTAGGGTCACGGCTTTCCAAGCCGCTCGATTAAGCCACTCTCGAACCCTACCATATCGCTCGCCCGCCTCGGGCGGGGCTCGCTAAAATTAAAAATGAAAAATGAAAAATTAAAAACAATCAAACCCTTAGCCCTCTTAATGCTTTTACGCGTTCTTCTGTGGGCGGGTGGGTCATAAACAATTTAGCAAACCACCCTTGAGAACGCTCTCCGCGGAACGGGTTGGAAATATACAAATGAGCAGTAGCTGTATTGGCCCTCCTTAACGGATTAGGGTCGTCAGCAATCTTTTCCAGCGCTCTTGCCAAGCCCTCTGGATAGCGGGTGAGCAAAGCGCCGCTGGCATCTGCCAAAAACTCTCTTTTTCTTGAAATCGCCAGTTTTATCAAATTGGCCGCTATCGGAGCTAAAATTGCGGAAACAATTCCCAAAATCGCCAAAATCGCCCCCGCCCCTCCCCGCGAATTTCTCCTCCCTCTTCCGTAAAAGCCCATTCTCAAAAACATATTTGAAGCTAAAGCGATAATCCCCACTAACACTACCACCATTGTTTGCAAAAGCATATCCTTATTTTTTATGTGCGAGAGCTCGTGGGCAATCACGCCTTCAAGTTCAACCTTCTCCAATTTATCCAACAGCCCTCGGGTGACTGCCACCACCGCGTGTTTCTTGTTTCTGCCTGTGGCAAAAGCATTGGGCTGGCTTTCATTTATAATATACACTTTCGGGAAAGGGAGTCCGCCAGTAATGCAAAGATTCTCAACTGTTCTGTACAAAGTGGGATTATCCGACTTCTTAATCAATCTTGCCCCGGCTATTGATAACACAATTTTGTCTGAATACCAATAACTGCTGAAACTCATAAAAATACTGAAGCCAACGGCAAAATACAAGATTCCCGGGCTTTCAAAAGTATAACTGAAAATCCAGCCCACTCCGATAATCAAAACCAAAAACACGGTTAATAAAAGCCATGTCTTGCGGACATTGGATTCGGCGACATTATATGAAGTCATCTTTACGCGGTGTCCTATAGGTTGTATCCCAGAAATGACAAGCGTCTTAAAACTCCACTTTCGGCGCCTCTCTCTCTTCCGGGGCTGTCAGTTCAAAAAGGTCCATCTTCTTAAAATTGAACATTCTGGCAATAATGTTTGAGGGAAAACTTTCAACTTTGACATTAAGTTCTTTGACGTTCCCATTATAGAATCTTCTGGCTGCCTGAACTTTGTCTTCGGTATCGGTCAATTCTTCCTGAAGGTGCTTGAAGTTGTCCGAGGCCTTTAATTCCGGATAATTTTCCACCACCGCAAAAAGAGATTTCAAGGTGCTGGACAGCATATTCTCCGCTTTTGCCTTGTCCCCTGCCCCCTGCGCGCTCATTGCCTGCGCCCTTGCCTGCGTCACTTTCTCAAAAAGCTCTCTTTCATGCTGGGCATAGCCCTTTACGGTATTCACCAAATTGGGAATCAAATTGTATCTCCTCTTCAACTGGACGTCTATGTCTGCCCAGGCCTCTTTAGTCCTGTTGCGAAGCACCACAAAACGATTGAACATCCCGGCCACGCTTAAAAACAGCAGGGCCAAAACCGCAATAATAACAATAAGTAATGTACTCATAATTTTGCTGATTAATGATTATGTTTAGGGATATTATAACTTATATCCCCTCCAAAAACAAGTCCGGCGAAATTATAATCTCAACTATCAGAGGCCTCCCCCAATAATGGCGTTCCGACAACATTGTTAGGGTCGCACCCTAACAAAAGAACCCCAAAACCCTGCCGAGTCGGCAGGGTTTTGGGGTTCTTTCTTAAAAATTATTTTAGTAATCCTCGTAAGGGTTGGCTTGAGCCATAGGGTTGTTGTCTTTCTTTTCCGGTTTGTCAGTGATAGCCGCTTCGGTCGTCAGGAAAGTGGCGGCGGCAGAAGCGGCGTTTTCCAAAGCAGACCTGACCACCTTAGTCGGGTCAATAATGCCTGATTGAATCAGATTCTCAAACCTTAATGTCTGGGCGTTAAACCCAAAATCCAATTCCCCGCTCCCCTTGATTCTCGCAACCACAACTCCTGCATCAATTCCGGCATTGTGGGCAATCTGCCTCGCCGGCGACTCAATCGCTTTCTTAAGAATATCAACTCCGGTCTGGATATCTTTGGCCAGCTCGCCTTTTTCGGAAATCTCAATGCCTTCCAGCGACTTAATGGCTTCAATCAGGGCCACTCCCCCGCCCGGGACAATCCCTTCTTCAAGCGCAGAGCGAGCTGCGGATAAAGCGTCTTCCGCCTTATGCTGCCTTGCTTTCTGCTCAATTTCTGTGGGAGCGCCCACTTTAATTACCGCCACCCCGCCGGCCAGTTTTGCCAAACGTTCCTGCAATTTATCTTTGTCAAACTCTGAATCAGCTATTTCTAATTGCTGTTTTATCTGCGACACTCTTGCTTCAATCTCTTCTTTGCCCCCCTTGCCCTCTATAATAGTCGTATCATCTTTAGTGGCGACCACTTTTCTTGCTTGGCCAAGCATTTCAATTTCGGCATTTTCAATTTTCAGACCAATATCCTCGGAAATGACTTTTGCCCCGACTAAGCAAGCGATGTCTTCAAGCATCTCTTTCTTCCTGTCGCCGAATCCCGGGGCCTTGACTGCCAAAGCGTTAAACACTCCCCGAAGTTTATTGACTAATAATGTTGCCAAGGCCTCGCCGTCAACATCATCGGCGATAATAACAATTTCTTTCTTGCCTGCTTGGGCCACTTTCTCAAGAATCGGAAGAATTTCTTTTATGGAAGAAACTTTTTTGTCTGTTATCAAAATATACGGCTCCTCAAGCTCTGCCTTCATATGGTCGGCATCGGTTATCATATAGGGGGAAATATAGCCCCTGTCAATTTGGAGCCCTCTGACGATTTCCTTTTGCAATCCGAATGTTTTTGACTCTTCTATGGTCACCACCCCCTCTTTGCCTGCCTCGTCTATCACATCGGCAATCATATCGCCAAGCTCTGAATCCTCGGCCGCTATAGTGGCAACTTTGGCAATATCTTCTTTGCCTGCCATTGGCTTTGAAATTTCTTTCAAAAACTCAACCACTTTTTTAGTTGCCGTTTCAATGCCTTTTTTAAGAGCCAAAGGATTGGCTCCGGCCGCCACGTTTTTAATGCCTTCGCTAATAATGGCTTGGGCTAACACAGTGGCAGTAGTGGTCCCGTCTCCCGCCATATCATTGGTCCTGGAAGCCACCTCTTTCACTATCTCTGCCCCGAGATTTTCCACTTTGTCTTCCAGTTCAATCTCTTTGGCAATATTGACTCCGTCGTTAGTGATGGTCGGAGAACCAAAGCCCTTGTCTAAAATAACATTCCTGCCCCTTGGGCCAAGGGTTACTTTTACCACATTAGCCAGCTTGTCAACGCCGGCTTTTAGTTTTTTCCGGGCAATCTCGGAATATATAATATCTTTTGCCATTTTTGTCTGCGAGTATTAGCGAGTAGGTACAAAAATGAGCATCCCTCTCAAATTTTGCCATCGCCATTACTCATATTTAATGTTTATTATTTAAAATTGGATAGCGCTTGCAGCCTGCGTGTCCCAAATAGGAACACCCCTTATTGGGCGAAGCGGGTTGCCTTGTAGTCCCCGCAAAATTTGAGTGGGGAGCCATAGCTCTTATTTAATAATTATTAATCATTAATCATTTATTTAGCAGTTCTTGGACTTACTCAAGAACTGCGAGGATGTCGTCTTCTCTGGCAATCAAATATTCTTTGCCATCAATTTCAATCTCATTTGGTCCATATTTGGTAAAAAGAACCTTGTCCCCGACCTTGACATCCAAGGGGATAACCTTGCCTGAAGCTGTTTTCTTGCCCGTTCCCACGGCAACAACATTCCCCTGTTCCGGCCTTTCCTTTTCTGCTGTTTCCGGCAGAAATATGCCGCTTTTCGTTTTTTCTTCCGCGGTAACCGGCTCTATCAAAATATAATCAGCTAATGGTTTGATATTCATCTTCTTTTATTATTATTTATTTTGATTGACCTTTTATTCTTTTCTGTTTTGGATTTTGGATTTTGACATTTGGATTTTCTATCTCATATCCTAAATTAAATTCCTAATTTTGTCAAGATTTTTATTGCCTTTTTATCGGGAAATGATACAATAGAACACATGACAGGATTTTTATTCCAAATCATGGCCGGGGTACTCGGCGTCTATCTGGCGTCTGAATTCGTTGCCGGAGTTCAATTCGTTGGCGCTCGAAAAATTTTCCTTCTAATCGGCCTAATTTTTGGTATAATTAACTACTTTATCAAACCGATTCTGAACTTCTTCCTTTTCCCTGTCCGGCTCTTGACTTTTGGCTTAATTGGGTTAGTAATAAATATTGCCATTGTCTGGTTTGTTTCTTATGCGCTCTTTCCGAACAATTTCCAGATATCCGGCCTTGTTCCGTTAATAATAACCACTTTAATCATCTGGGCTTCGAGTTTTTTCTTTTATTTGCTCGCCAAGCGCAGTTGGCGAAAACAAAGATATGACGATTGACATATTGGCCTTTATCCAAATTATTGTCTCAATCCTTTTAGTTATAGGCATTTTACTCCAGCAAAGGGGCTCGGCCATCGGGTCTGCTTTTGGGCAGGAAGGAGGCGCCTTCTATAGCTCAAGAAGAGGGATGGAAAAGAAAATATTCTGGGCCACCTGCACTTTGGGCGCCCTCTTTGTAATTTTGGCTGTCTTAAATCTAATCTTTTAGTTTTGAAACGATTCATATAAACCCTAAAATCAAAAAGGGGCTGAACTCTATCCGGCCGAAGCTGAAAATCCAGCCGATCAAGGAAAAAATAAAGCCGAGAATCAGCCGGGCTTTTAATATGGTCAGGGTCCTGCCAAAAGTCCTTAATAAGAAAGAAAAAATATTTTTCTTTATATTTCTTATCGTCTTTCTCGCTTCCGGCGTCTATCTGATTATTTCCTCTTATTTGGGCGGCACTATTGTAGCGCCTGCCAACGGCGGGATTCTGCGCGAAGGCATTTTGGGCCAGCCAAGGTTTATAAACCCCATTTACGCCGCCTCCAATGATGTTGACAGGGATTTGGTGAACTTAATCTACTCCGGGCTTTTCAAATATGACAGCGCCGGGCAAATCGTCCCTGACCTTGTCAGGGAATATTCAATTGAAAATGACGGCAAGCTTTATAATATAACCTTGAAAGAAAATGTCCTGTTCCACGACGGCCAGCCCCTTACTGCTGATGACATAATTTTTACCATAAAAACCATCCAGAGCCCTGATTTCAAAAGCCCGATTCAGGCAAAATGGCTGGATGTAAGGGCAGAGAAAATTTCCCAATACCAGATAATTTTTACCTTGAAGAACGCCTACCCGGCCTTCCTGGAAACGCTCTGCCTGAAGATTATGCCCAGCCATATCTGGTCGGAAATTTCAGCGGAAAATTTCCCTTTATCCTCATATAATTACAAGCCAATCGGTTCCGGCCCTTTCTATGTGCAAAATATCGCTCAAGAAAAAGCCGGGAGGATTACCTCGATAAATCTAAATAAATTTGCCGGATATTTCAGCCAAGTCCCATATATAAATCAAATAAATTTTCTGTTCTTTGAAGACGAGCGGTCCCTTTTGCGCGCAGCAGAAAACAATATCATTAACGCGCTCTCCCTGCCCTCCGGCTATTATCAGTCAGTCTATAATTTCAGCGATTATTCTTTCGTTATCCCGCGATATTTTGCTCTTTTTTTCAATCCG
>PEYH01000037.1 GCA_002774465.1 Parcubacteria group bacterium CG08_land_8_20_14_0_20_43_9 | reverse complement strand
GAAGTGCCGGGAGAAAAGGAGTTTATCGGCAAGGGCGTGACTTATTGCGTAACTTGCGACGCTCCGTTTTTCAAAGATAAACCGGTGGCCGTCATCGGGGGAGGTAACGCCGGAGTTAAGGCGGCCGTTGAATTGACTCATTACGCTTCAAAAGTTTATTTGCTGGAATTCCAGGAAAGATTAGCAGCTGATGAATGGGAGCAGGAAAGAGCTATGAATAATGAAAAAATTGAAATTTTTACCTCGGCTGCCCTGAAAAACATTGAAGGGAAAAACAAAATAGAGAAAATAACCTACGAAGACATAAAAAGCAAACAGAAAAAGAATCTCAATGTGGAAGGAGTTTTTGTGTCAGTCGGCACCCAGCCCGCCACTTCGTTTATCAAAGAACTCGTTGATTTTAACGAGAAAGATGAGATAGCTATTGACCCGAAAACCTGCCAGACAAAAACTCCGGGATTGTTTTCCGCTGGAGATGTTACGGATGTAAAATACAATCAAATTGTCATTGCCGCGGGCGAAGGCGCCAAGGCGGCTCTTTCTGTTTATGATTATCTCCGCAATTTAAAAAAATAAATAATCATTTATCAATAATCAATAAATAATATGATTAAATCCCTCGTTATTTTAATCATTTGTCTCTTTGTCATAATAGCGGGCGGGATTTTGATTTGGCAATCTTGATTAGGAGGAGAAACCCCATCGCCATCCCCTAGTCCAAACCCAACTCAAGCAGCGGACGAAACCGCAGATTGGAAAACATATACAAATCAGGAGTTTGGATATGAGATAAGATATCCTGATTTCTATTATATGAATTTTCCTCATATATACGATGAAAATTCTGGAGAGACAACTCTTACAATAAATGGAGTATATTTTAGAAATGAAGAATATAAAGAAAATCCTTCTGGGAGATGCGAATTCAGTATTTATATTAAATCAAATCCATTAAATAAGAATTTAGGAGAGTGGTTCGCAGATAATTCCACGGAAGCTGAATTTGGGACTGATGAACATGAAAAAAGCGGTAAAACTTATTATAATTCAAAACAAGCGCGACCCGAAAAAATAGTTGTTGGCGGTCAAGAAGCTTTAAAATTTTATCAAATAGGAGGATATCCCAACGATACGATAAGCATATTATTCGAAAAAGACATTTATATTATTGAAATTGGTTATTTTCCGAACTGTAGTCCCGAGCTTAACATATTTAACCAAATGCTTTCTACCTTTAAGTTTATTGATACAAATGGCGAAAATTAAATCCATTACCGCGCAGACGATATTGGATTCGCGGGGGAATCCGACCATAGAGGTTACAGCGGAAACCTCTGATTTTTCCGTTAAGGCGGGCGTGCCATCCGGCGCCTCAACCGGAAAATTAGAAGCGAAAGTCCTTGAAGTTTCAAAAGCCATTAAAAATGTCAATGAAATTATCGCTCTGCAATTAATAGGAAAAGACCCTGTTCAGCAAAAAGAAATAGATAATCTGCTTATTGAAATAGACGGGACGGACAATAAATCGGTTTTAGGCGGAAATGCTGTTGTCGGGGTCTCAATGGCAATTGCAAGATTGGGGGCAGCGGTTAAAAATATCCCTCTGTATAAACGTATTAGCGAAATCGTAAATTGTAAATTGAAAATTGAAAATTTCCCCATACCTTGTTTTAATATCATAAATGGGGGAGCGCACGCTCAAAACAATTTGGATATTCAGGAGTTTATGATTGTTCCCCAAATGAATAGTTTTGCGGAAAATTTACAAGCAGGAAAAGATATTTATCAGTCACTAGAAAGTATTTTGAGCAGAAAATTTGATAAATTGCCAATCGGTGACGAAGGAGGCTTTTCTCCAGATATTTCTTCCGCTGCTGAAGCGTTGGATTATTTAGAACAAGCTATTATCAAAGCCGGATTAAATAAAAGAGAAGTGGATTTTATTCTTGATTGCGCTGCAACTCACTTTCAGGAAGGTGATAATTATCAAATACAAGGATTATCTCTTAATCGGGAAAAGCTACTTGAATTCTATAATGATTTAATTGTAAAATATCATATTATTGGAATTGAGGATCCTTTCGCAGAAAACGATTGGCAGGGATTTCAAGAAATTTTTAACAAAGTAGGGGATAGAGCGACAATTATCGGGGACGATTTATTGGTTACAAATCCTTTGAGAATAAAGGAAGCAATAGAAAAAACCGCTTGCAATGGCGCAATCATTAAGGTGAATCAGGTCGGAACAATAAGCGAGGCCATCGAAGCGGTCAAATTGGCAAAAGAGCACCAATGGAAAATAATGATTTCTCATCGCTCGGGAGAAACAATGGACGATTTCATTGCTGATTTTGCGGTCGGAGTAGGGGCTGATTTCATTAAGTCAGGCGCGCCAGTACCACCTGAACGGCTGGCAAAATATAACAGGTTATTATTAATTGAGGAAAAAGAATATGCAAAGTAAAAAAATATTGTTTCTTATTATAGTTTTTGGAATTATCGCCGGAGCTTTTTTAATCTGGCAGTTCTGGCCAGAAGACGAAACCCCAACTCCATCGCCATCGCCAACTCCAATAACAGTAGATGAAACTGCAAACTGGCAAACTTACAGTAACGAGGACTATAAATTTGAAATGAAATATCCGGAAAATTGGAAAACCGATAAATGTTCCAAAACAATGGTTTTTGGGCCAAAAGAAACGATTGAAAAATTAGTAAACAATGGTTGCGCTATTGGTATGGCAAAAGAATTAATTTTTACTATTAATTTCCGAACAACCCAGCAGTATGAAGAAATTATTGTTCCTTTCCGCAAAACAGATGAAAATAAAAATGTTGTTTTGGATAAAATTACCGTAGGGGGATTAGAGGTTTCGCGCTATACAACGAATTATCTAAAAGATGCTTCTATGGGATTTAAGGCAGGGGATATTATTACAGACATTATAGTTCCGGTTGAAAGCGGCTATCTGGAAATCACCCTATTGGATAATCAATATATGGATATCTATAATAAAATGCTTAAAAATTTCCAATTCTTAACCGACTAATTTATTATGTATAAATTAATTTTATTGAGGCACGGAGAAAGTATTTGGAACAAAGAGAACCGCTTTACCGGTTGGACTGATGTGGGGTTGACCGAAAAAGGGATTCAGGAGGCGGGGGCGGCGGGAAAAATCCTAAAACAACAAGGATATGTTTTTGATATTGCTTTTACCTCGGTCTTGCAGAAAGCCACTAAAACCTTGGGAATTGTCTTGAAAGAAATGGGACTGACAGGTATTCCGGTGGAAAAGTCATGGCGCCTGAACGAAAGGCATTATGGAGCGCTTCAGGGCTTAAATAAAGCGGAAACAGCGGAAAAATACGGCGAAGAACAAGTTCTTTTATGGCGGAGAAGTTATGGAGAGAGACCGCCGGCAATCACGGAAGACGACGACCGCTATCCGGGCAGAGACCCGCTGTATGGCAACCTGAAAAAAGAGGATATCCCTTTGGCAGAATCGCTTGAAGACGTGGAAAAAAGGTTGTTTCCATATTGGGAACAAACAATCGCTTCAGCCATTAAGTCGGGCAAAAAAGTTCTAGTCTGCGCCCATGGAAACAGCTTGCGGGCATTGGTAAAAATCATTGACGATATTGAGCCGGAAAAAATCCCGGAGTTAAACATTCCCCTCGGCATTCCTCTTGTCTATGAATTGGACGAAAACCTAAAAACAATAGATTATTATTATCTGGGCGACCCTGAAAAAACGGAAGAGGCCATTCAAATCGTAATCAATCAGGGAAGGATTCCCAAAAAATAGATATTGTGTTAGAATTACCAATTACAATTAGCCGCAGTTCGGCGATTCACAATCATTAATATTGAATATTATGCAAAAAATATCTTCATCTGTCATTCTGGGAGGAATTTCGGCAATTTTATTGGCAATCTTGTTGTATCAAAATTTCGTTCCCGGCGCTTTCACTTTCAACAATAATGATGCTGCTGGGATGCCCGACCAATTATCCAAGGACGAAACAGCCCAAAAAACCATTACTTATATCAAGGAGAATTTAGCTTCTTCGGATGTGGAATTCACCCTGACCGGCAGTGAGGAAAAGAGCGGTGTTTATGAGGTTAATTTCGATGTTATGGGGCAAAGTGAAAAAGTTTATGTCACCAAGGATGGAAAAATTTTATTCCTTAACTCTTTTGATATGACTCCAATGGAAGAGCGGGGCTTTCCGCAAACAGATAAACCGGAAGTTGAATTGTTCGTCATGTCTTTCTGCCCCTACGGCAATCAAGCGGAGGATTTGATGAAACCGGTAGCCGAATTGCTGGGAGACAAAGCAAACATAAAGCTCCGCTATATCTTCTATGATAATTACCTTACCGGTTACCCCGATTATTGTTTGGATAAGGAGAAAACCTATTGTTCAATGCACGGAATCCAAGAATTAAACCAAGGGGTAAGGGAACTGTGCGTGCAAAAATACCAGCCGGACAAATTATGGGATTTTGTTGAAGCCATTAACGAGCAGGCAACCTATGAAAACGTGAACGGCAAATGGGAGGCCATTGCCCGCAACCAAGGCGTTGACGCGAATAAAATCAAACAGTGCGAAACGGATGAAGCAATCGCCCTTTTAGCTCAAGAGGTCAGTTCGACTACCCAACAATATGCGGTGCAAAACCCGGCCAGCCATAACGGCGAAGAAACGGCTGAAATAGCGGGTTCGCCAACCATAACCATCAATGGGATGATTTATGACGGCGCCAGAAGCGCGGAGGACTACAAAGATGCTATTTGTTCTGCCTTTAATAACGCTCCTGATGAATGTAATCAAGCGATAGACGAAGGCGGAGGTCCGGCTAATCCCGGCAGTTGCGAGTAATGATAAATGATTAATAATCAGTAATTTTGGTAAATTATGGCCATTGTAAAGGTGTATTCAACCCCGAGCTGCCCTTACTGCGAACTGCTGAAACAATTCCTTTATGAAAAAGGGGTCAAATTTGAGGTTGTTGATGTGTCTGATAATGAAAGCGCTCAAAACTATATTTTTGAAAAAACCGGCAAAATGGCTGTTCCGGTGATAGAAATTGACAATGAGATTATAGTCGGATTTGACAAGCCAAGGATAATGGAATTGCTCAATCTTAAAGATTAATCAACGAGATTGCCAACGAGACCCGGTCTCGTCAACGAAGCCGGGCCTCGCAACCAACCCGTAATAACGCATATGATTAAAGTAGCGATAAACGGTTTCGGCAGAATCGGCCGCCTTACTTTGCGCCATATCCTGAAAAACCAACCAAACATTGAGGTGTTGGCGATTAATGACCTGGACTCGGCCGACGCTTTGGCCCATCTTTTTAAATACGATTCCTCCTACGGAATTTATGATAAATCGGTTGAGGTTAAGGCCGGAAAAATGGTTGTCGGCAGGCATAATATTGAAGTATTTTCCGAGCCAAACCCGGAAAAATTGCCCTGGGGGAAATTGGGGGTTGAGGTGGTTCTGGAATGCACCGGCGCTTTCGGGACTAGAGAGCTTGCGTCAAAACATCTGAAAGCGGGGGCTAAAAAAGTGATAATTTCCGCGCCCAGCAAAGACGCGGATATCCCGAGTTTTGTCTTAGGGGTCAATGAAAACGATTACGATTCCCAAAAGGACGCTATTATTGATATGGGTTCCTGCACTACAAATTGTTTGGCTCCGGTGGTGAAAGTGCTTGATGATAATTTCGGGATTGTCAACGGATTTATGACTACCGTGCACAGCTATACCAATGACCAGAGAATCCTTGATTTGGTGCACAAGGATTTGAGAAGAGCCAGAACAGCAGGCGCGAATATAATTCCTACCAGCACGGGGGCCTCAAAAACAATAGGAAAAATCATTCCAAAATTAAAGGGCAAAATAGACGGCTTGGCAATCAGGGTGCCAACTCAAACAGTGTCTTTGCTGGACTTAGTGTGCAATGTGGATAAACCGGCATCTGTAAGCGGAGTGAACTCTGCTTTTAAGAAAGCGGCAAAAGAAAATAACTTTCAGGGTATTTTGGCTGTTGAGGAAGCGCCCTTGGTCTCAATGGATTTCAAGGGCAATACTTTTTCAGCAATAGTGGATTCTTTGTCCACAATGGCAAACGGCAAAACGGTCAAAGTAATCGCCTGGTATGAC
>PEYH01000046.1 GCA_002774465.1 Parcubacteria group bacterium CG08_land_8_20_14_0_20_43_9 | reverse complement strand
TCTCTAAAACCCTTCTACAAAGCTCGGGCAATTTCTCTAACTCCTCTAAGATTCTCTTGCCTGTTACTAAAGACATATTCCTTTGCCTTCCTAAAAACACGGTTAAGAGAGCCAAGACGGCCAATTGGGAAATGAAGGCCTTGGTGGAAGCCACTGCTATCTCCGGGCCGGCGTGGTTATAAACGCCCGCCTCAACTTCTCTGGCAAGGCTTGAGCCGACTACATTAACAACGCCCAAAGTAAAAACGCCTTTTCTTTTCGCTTCTTTTACCGCAAAAAGAGTGTCAGCGGTTTCTCCTGACTGGGAAATTGCCAAAACAGCATCATCTTTGCCAATGACCCACTTCTTATACCTGAATTCTGAAGCGTTTTCTATCTCAACAGGGATCTCGGCATATTCTTCAAGCATGTATTCGCCTACTTTTCCGGCCAAGAAAGCGGTCCCCATGGCAACGATAACAATTCTGTTTATTTCTTTTAACTTATCCATTACCGGCTCCAGTCCTCCGAGTTTGACCATGCCGTCTTTTAATATTATCCTGCCTCTTATCGCATTTTCAATTGTTTCCGGACCTTCAAAAATCTCTTTTAACATAAAATGGGGGTAACCCGATTTCTCGGCTTGCTCTATGTCCCACTCTATCTCATGAGAACTTTTCTCGACCTCTCTCTTGTCTAAAGTAAAAACTTGAAAATCATCAGCAGTTATCACTCCCATTTCTCCATCATTCAAATAAATAACTTGTTTTGTGTATCCTAAGATAGCCGGAGCATCAGAAGCAATAAAATTCTCTCCTTCGCCTAAAGCGACCAGCAAAGGGCTGGATTGCCTGGCAAAGACAATTTTACCTGGTTCTTTTTCAGAAACTACGGCAATGGCATAAGCCCCGACAACCTTTTTGAGGGCCAAGCGGACGGCTTCTTCCAGATTGCCCTTGTAATTTTCTTCAATCAAATGAGGCAGGACTTCCGTATCTGTATCCGAAATAAATTTATGGCCCTTTAGCCCCTCTTTTAACTGCTTATAATTCTCAATAATGCCATTATGCACAACAAATATTTCTTTTTTGCAATCCCAGTGAGGATGGACGTTAATATCAGACGGCTCTCCGTGAGTCGCCCAGCGATTATGGCCTATGGCAGTAGTCCCTTGGATATCGGTTAATTTCTCTCTCAAATCTTCTATTCCCCCTTTAGTTTTCACGACTTCTGCTCCCTTATTTAAAACAACAACCCCGGCTGAATCATAGCCCCTGTATTCAAGGCGCTTAAGCCCCTCCATAACTATGGGAAGGGCCTGCTTTTTGCCGACATAACCTATTATTCCGCACATATTAAACCACAAAATTAATTAATCTGTCTTTAACAAAAATCGTTTTTTGGATGTTTTTATTTTTAAGCCATTTCTTGACGCTCTCGGACTCAGTGGCTAAATTGACTGCCTCATTTTCAGACAGGCCCGCGGGCACAACGATTATTCCGCGAACCTTACCATTAATCTGAATAATTAAACTAAGGTCTTGCTCTTTGATGAGTTTTTGATTGTATGCCGGCCATTTCTCGCAGAAAATAGATTTTCTATGGCCTAATTTTTGCCATAATTCTTCGGAAACATGCGGGGCGAAAGGCGCTAAAATTCTCAAGAATATCTCTAAATTCTTTTTGCCTATCCCTTTGCTGGCGGAATTAACAAATTCCATCATCGCTGCTACGGCAGTATTGAATTTCCCCGCTTCTATATCTTCTGTTACTTTCTTAACAATCTTATCTGTCAATAAATTATCTGTTCCGGAAACCTCCATCCTCCACACTTTATCTAAAAACCTCTTGGCTCCCGAAATACCTTTCGGGTCCCAGGCAATCGGCTGGTCAAAAGGGCCCATAAACATTTCATAAATCCTAAAGGTGTCGGCCCCGTATTCCTTGACAATATCATCGGGGTTGATGACATTGCCTCTGGATTTGGACATTTTCTGGCCGTCCGGCGCTAAAATCAAACCGATTGTTCTTAATTTTTTGAACGGCTCATCAAAATCTATGATTTTCGCGTCATATAAAGCCTTTATCCAAAAACGGGAATACAGAAGATGTAAAACCGCATGCTCTGCCCCGCCCACATAAAAATCTACTGGCAGCCAATGCTTTATTAATTTTGAATTTTGAATTTTGAATTTTGAATTTAATTTTTTACTTTTGGCTTTTTTATTTTGTGCTCCGAGCATTACATATGCGAGGAAGTACCAGCAGGAACCGGCCCATTGGGGCATTGTGTTGGTTTCGCGCAAAGCCCGGCCGCCGCATTTCGGACAAATTGTTTCCGTCCACCGTTTCTCCTGCGCCAAAGGCGATTCGCCCGTTCCGGTTGGCTCGTATTTTTCAAGCTCCGGTAAAGTCAGAGGCAAATCTTTTTCCGGCAGAGCAATCCATCCGGGATTTAGTAATTCCCCCTTATTAAACTCTCCTTTTTTGTAATTCCCTTTTTCTATTTCCTTTCTGCATTTTTCACAAAACACTAATGGAATTGGCTCGCCCCAATATCTTTGCCGGGAAAAAATCCAATCCCTTAATTTATAATTCACCGCCGACTTGGCGCATCCCTTCTTTTCCAACCATTTTGTCGCTTGTTCAACTGTTTTATCTAACTCTACCTCCTCAATCGCTAAATTATATTTCTTGGCAAACGCGAAATCCCTTTCATCATGGGCCGGCACTGCCATAATGGCTCCGTAGCCGTAATTCGGCAGGACGTAATCGGCGATATAGACAGGAATTTCTTTTTGATTGGCCGGGTTTATAGCATAGGCGCCGGTAAAGACCCCTGTTTTTTCTTTATTTCCAAGCTGTCTGTCAATGTCTGATTTGTTCTTGGTCTCTTCCTGATATTTTCTGACCTCGTCAAATTGTTCCGGAGCAACAATTTTCTCCACCAGCTCGTGTTCAGGAGCCAGAACCATAAATGTGGCTCCGAAAATGGTATCCGGCCTGGTAGTGAACACTTTTATGAAATTATTATCTCTTGTTTTCTGGTTTTGGGCTTTGGATTTTGGATTTTGGATTTGGAACATTATGTCCGCGCCCTCGGATTTTCCAATCCAATTTCTCTGCATTTCCTTGATTTTTTCCGGCCAGTCCAGCCCCCCTAACCCCTTAAGCAGTTTTTCCGCATAGTCAGTGATTTTTAAAACCCACTGCTCAATGTCCTTTTTGCCTGTTTCGGCTCCGCAGCGCTCGCATTTTCCGGCAACCACCTCTTCGTTGGCTAAGCCGGTCTTGCAGCTCGGGCACCAGTTAATGGGCATTTTCCTTCTGTAAGCCAACCCCCTTTCAAAAAGCTTCAGGAATATCCATTGAGTCCATTTATAATAGCCGGGCTCTGTTGTGTTTATCTCCCGCGACCAATCATAAGAAAGGCCGAGCATCTGCATCTGCTCCTTAAATCTTTTGATGTTTTTTTCTGTGGAAATCGCGGGGCGGATTCCTGTTTTAATGGCATAGTTCTCTGCCGGCAAACCGAAAGCATCCCAGCCCATAGGATGCAAAACATTATACCCCTTCATTCTCATATAGTGAGCGATGACATCGGTGCCGATATATCCCCGCGGATGGCCGACATGCAAGCCGTCCCCGGAAGGATAAGGGAACATATCCAAAACAAAAAACTTCGGCTTTTTGGAAGAATCCGGGGCCTCAAAGATTTTTTCCTCTTCCCATTTTCTTTGCCATTTCTTTTCTATTTCTTGAGGATTATAATCAGGCATATTCTTTTATCTTAACCGAAAATCAAGCATTCTTCAACAAAAAAAACAGCTTGAGCTGTAATAAGGAGAGCTGGGGCGGAAAGCATTTTGGGGTTTACCAGCCTCTCCTATCCGAGGAAACGTCCCGTGGGTCCTGGAATACTCCCAATCGCTTCAGGGCATTGCGCCCCTCGATTAGGAGCTTCCGATGAGCCGGGTTGTCGAAGTCAGCGGGCCCCCAGAATGCACCGCGAACTATTTAGATGTCAAATCAATTCCCGCTTTTTCAATAAAAATGAAGAGGCGGTCGGTTCACAGAACCGACCGCCTGACCCCGTATTCCGGGAAACGCCCCTACCGAGGCATGGGAATCTCCCGCCAGCGGGTAATGGGTAGAAGAACGGCCAGCGCCGACAACCCCGCCACTGCCACCGCGAAGAGGCAAACACAAACAACTACCGCCTTCGCCCTCTCTGCCGCCCTTGCGTTGTATCCTCCCCATCGCATTTTCATCGCCTCCCATCAATTTGCAAGATATTTACATAATGCCATAATGATTTACAAAAGTCAAATTACAAAAACCTCTTTGCAAACAGAGAGGTTTTTGTTTTAAATTTTACGTCCTAAAACAATCCGAAAAGTTTTCCTATGAAAAAGGCGTACACCATAAGATACATTGCCCCTTCCCAGATATGGATTTTGCGAGAGATTCCCGAAATTATAAACAAGAAGGTGGCGACGAGCAAGACCGGCAACCCTAAATGAAATGTTTGGGCATCCAAGTGGAGGGTTTTAAATAGTCCGGGAAACCCGACTACCACTAAAATGTTAAAGACATTGGACCCGAAAATATTTCCCAACGCAACCTCTGATTTTTTTTGCCACGCCGCCTTAGCGGAAACCAAAAGTTCTGGCAGAGAAGTTCCAAGCGCTACGGCTGCCAAAGATATCACGCCTGCTCCGATTTTCAATAATTCGGATAATTTTACCACGGAATCAATGAGATATTTGGCGCCGAACGCCAGGCCTACAATCCCTACTGCCAATAAAATAAAATCTACCGCTCCTATCTTCGGCCTCTTGGCTTGAGTTCTCTCCCCTAATTTATCAACGCGCAATTTTCTTCTATCCGGCCTTGCGGGAAGCACCTCATAAATTTCATCCGCTCTTTCGTCTTTATGCAAAAATGTATATAAGAGATAAATGCCATAAGAAAACATTAAAAACAACGATTCTATCAATGTAATCTTTTGATCCCAGGCAGCGCCCAAGAAAAGAGCCGTGGAAATGGCCAAAAGAGGGAGGTCCAGATCAATCAAACTTTTAGTGACAACGAGTCGCCTGCCGATAACCGCGGAAATTCCGACTATTAAAAGAATGTTGGCGATATTAGAGCCAATGGCATTGGCTGGAACTATTTCCGTCACTCCCTTGAAAACCGCCGCTATTGAAGATATCAATTCCGGAAAAGAAGTGCCTATGCCAATAATTGTCACTCCGATAATAAAAGGAGGGATCCCGAGAGATAGACCTATTTTTTCCGCGCTTTTCAAAAGCCAATCAGCCCCCTTGACCATCACTATCAAAGAAACGATAAAAATAATTATCCAAAAAACAGCATATTATCTTTAGGTTATTAATAATATACGAAATCATTATTCAAAGAGTTCTTTGATTTTCTTTATTTCGGCGTCGGTAATGCGATCTCGCTTATTCCTTTGCATCTCGTCCAATCCTTTCTGGAATTCATCTCTTGTGATGCCCTCGCTAAAGGGCGCATCAAATTTTTGCATTATTGATTTTACATATTCTTTTTCGGCCGGACGCATGCGCGCGTATCTCATCCTGCTGGCGAATGTCCTTGGAGTAACCCTGTTGGCTCTCCCGTAGCGACCGAAAAATCCCTCCCATGTTTAACGGGCTCTCCTCTGGAACTATCGGAGAAATCTTTTTGAAGACGACTTGCGATGAAAAATCCCATATTTTTGAAAACCTTAATTTAATTAACGAGCTTGCTGTTTTTATTATATATCATTTTTTATAAAAACTCACCCTGCTACGCCAAATAAAGCCTTGCCGCTTTGGGTCGTTTGGTCAGCGACTTCTTTTAATCCAATATTTTTAATTTTAGCGATTTCTTCGGCGATATATTTCACGCCCATCGGGTCGTTAATTTTTTTCTGGTATTTCGGCGGCAATAAATACGGACAATCGGTTTCAATCAAAACCTTGTCCAAAGAAATCTTTTTTATAATATCCTCTTGGTTAAATTTGAAAATTATGCCATTGAAACCAATATGGAACCCCATTGCCATATACGTCTTTGCCTGCTCCCAATTGCCGGTAAAGCAGTGGATTACGCCCCTGAATTTTGACCCGTAAATCGTGGAAAGATATGCCAGTATCTCCAACAAATCATTATGCGCCATCCGGCAATGGATAATAATCGGCAAATCCAATTCTTTCGCCAATTTCACTTGCTGGCGGAATAAAATATTCTGGGCTTCCTTAAATTTCTCCAATTTAATTTTCGTTTTCGGCTTCCAATAATAATCAAGCCCGATTTCCCCTATAGCCACCACTTTTTCGTCGGAAGCGATTTTTTTATACGCCTCATAGTCAAATTCCGACTCAAACGGGTTTTCTTCTTCAACGGCCTCGCTTTCGTCAATTTTCATCCGGCTTAGTCCAGTGTCAAAATTAATCGGGTGTAAGCCGACGGAAGCGTAAATCCCTTCATCATAATTCCGGGCGATCTCAATCGCCTTTTTGGAAGTAAAAAGATTGGTGCCCACATTGAGCATCCAAAAATCTTTTCTTAAACATTCTTCTATAAGCTTGTCCCTATTTTTGGCAAAAACAGGGAAATTAAGATGGGCGTGGGTATCAAAATACATAATGTAAAATTAAAAACTAAAAATGAAAAACAACAAATTAAAATTAAAAACAAAAAATCAATCCAAACGAGGAAAGAGGGGGGCGGACTCCAGGGATTGAAGTTGTCGAATAATTTTTTGCGAGGTTTCGGGCAAAAAAGGATTTATTAGTACGGCTATTTCGCCAATGGCAAACAATAAATCGTTTATAACCCCTGACTTGTTCTCCGCATCTTCCCACGGCTTTTCCTGCTCAATATAGCGGTCGCAAAATCCGATTAATTCCCATGTCGCCTGCAAGGCCTCATTAAACTTAAATTCCTCCAATGCCTTCTCGCAATTCTCTTTAGCGCTACCTATTTCTCCCTTTATTTTTAAATTTTCAATTGTGATTTTTAATTTTTCATTTTTAATTTTTAATTTAGCTGCCAAGGCGATTACTCTTGCGACAAGATTCCCCAGTCCCTTTGCCAAATCCGCATTATACCTGTCCTCAAATTTTTCCATCGTAAAATCGCTATCGTCAAAAGGCGAGGCCTCTCTTAAAAAGAAATATCTTACGGCATCAGTCCCGTATTTTCGGACAAGTCCGGCCGGGTCAACTATATTGCCTAAACTTTTAGACATCTTCTGGCCGGCCACAGTAACATAGCCGTGAACAAACAAATTATTAGGCAGGGCCAATCCGGCAGATAACAAGGCGGCCGGCCAATACAGGGCGTGAAAAGTTAAAATTCCTTTCCCGATAACATGGAGCTTATTGTCGTTTTCCTGCCACCATTGCGCAAAATTCTCATCATCAGCCCCATAGCCCAGGGCGCTGATATAGTTCACCACCGCGTCAAACCAGCACCATATTTTCTGACCCGGCTCATCCGGCACAGGTATCCCCCAATTCCGCGCCCTTTCAGCAGAACGGGAAACGCAAATATCCTCAAGCCCCTTATCTAAAAACCCCAGAATTTCATTTTTGCGGGTCGACGGAGTTATTTTCAAAACATCTTTTTCTATCAATCCTCTTAGTTGTTTTTCGTATTCGGAAAGTTTGAAAAAATAGTTTTCCTCTTCTATTAGTTCCGGTTTTATCCTATGCTCCGGGCAAAGGCCGTCAACAAGCTCGTTTCCTTTATAGAATTGCTCACAGCCCACGCAGTAAAGCCCGCGATATTTCTTCTTGTAAATATCTTTTTTGCCCGCCTTCCACAATTTTTGGACTGCCTTAATGTGCCTCTCTTCGGTTGTTCTTATAAAATCATCAAAAGACAAATTAAGCAGCTTTTTCAATTTATAAAAGGCATCAGCGTTCTTTTTGGCAAATTTCTCCACTGGAACGCCCGCTTCTTCCGCGGCTCTGGCAATCTTCAGCCCGTTTTCGTCAGTGCCGGTCAAAAAGAAAACCTCCTCGCCTAAATTGCGATGATAACGGGCGAGAACATCTGCCTGTATGATTTCCAAAGCAAATCCTAAGTGAGGACGAGAATTAACATAGGGCAGGGCCGTGGAGATATAGAATTTCTTGCCTTTATTTTCCTTTTTCTTTGCCATTTTTTTTAATGATAACAACGAATTCGCCTTTTGTCTTGTCTTTTTCTATTTTTTCTATGACTTTGTCAATTATCCCCCGATAAATTGTTTCAAACTTTTTCGTCAGCTCCCTGCACACTACTAATTCTAAACCACTGCCCAACTCCCGCAGTTCCCGAAGCGTCTTGAGAATGCGGTGGCAGGATTCATAGATAATAACCGGATATTTCGACTTTAGCGCTTCTTGAAAAAACTTCTTTCTCTTTCGCTTATGAGGAGGGAAACCCATGAATAAAAATTTATCCATCGGGCATCCGGCGACTGAAGCAGCGGCCGTTAGGGCCGAGGGTCCGGGAATAGGGACAATTGTTAAATCGTTTAATTGTTTAATTGCTAAATCAATTAATTTATTGCCCGGGTCAGATATCCCGGGCGTGCCCGCATCGCTTATAAGGGCGAGATTTTTGCCTTGTTTCAATAATGCCAGAATTGATTCTATCTTAGCCGGCCCGGAATGCTGGTGATAGCTCATCAATGGCTTGCTTATGCCAAAATGATTCAATAATTTTTGGCTGACCCTCGTGTCTTCGCATAAAATAAAATCAACCCTTTTCAGCGCTTCAAGGGCCCGAGAAGAAATATCTTGGAGATTTCCGATTGGAGTGGCGACAATAAAAAGTTCCGGCATTTAATTCTATAAAAGGGGTTGCTCAATAGACCCTTTTTTCTCCATAAACCCCTGAATAAGCTCAAAAAACATTCCCACTAAAGGAATGGCCAATATCGCTCCCAAAAGCCCCCATAACTTGGCGCCGACTAACAAGGATATGAGAACAAGCGAAGGGGAAAGCCGCAAGAATCTCTTGCTCAAAAGAGGCATAATGACATAACCTTCTATTTCCTGGGCAATGAAGAAAATTACGAGGAATATAATGGCCTTGGGCAGGCCGGCGATTGTTAAAATAAACAGGACAATGGCAGTTCCGCTCAAAAAAGGCCCGATGGTCAGGATTATATTAAAAATTCCGGCAAAAAGTCCGAAAAAGGCGGCGTATTTAATATTCAAAACATAACAGGCAATTCCAACGACCAATCCGATAAAAAGACAACAAATAATCCGTACTCCAAACCAGGCTGCCACTTTCTTCTGGCTTCTCTGCCAAACAGTCAGAATTTTCGTTTTATAACGGGGAGGGAAAATAAGCATTATGGCTTTAGCCAAACCCTCCTCTTCCAGAGACAGAAAAAAAGCAATGGAAAAAATAACTATGGTAGAGGTTATGCCTCCGAAAATGGCGCCAATGGCTGCAAAAATATTGGCCGAGGCGCTGGAAAGCCCCTTGCCTAACGCTTCGGTGAACGATTGGAAATTGCGCAGGGCCTCTATTTTCAGACCGCTTAAATAAGGAGCTGCCTGGTCAAAATATGCCGGCAGATTTATGCTGAATTGCTGCAATTCGAAGAACAACAATGGCGCTAATACGAATATGAAGCCCCCGAGCAAAATAAAAACGCTCAAATAAACCAAAATGGCCGCCATCACCCTCGGGAGATGCAGTTTTCTGAGAAAATTTATAGCCGGATTAAACAAAATAGAAATTACCAAGGCAAAAATAAACCAAATAAGAATGTCTCTTACCAGAAAAACAAAGTAAAGGGCGCCTAAGGCAAATATAATTTTCAGAATAGTCGCCCAGGAAATATCCAAAACGCGGGAGGCGCTTCTCCCCGCTTCCTCCGGGGGCGTATAATCTATGGGCCGTTCTTCATCCATTGTAATAATATTAGAACTCTTTTAATAAGTTTTCAAATACCTTTCTGTCCTTAAGCGGGCCGATTAACGCAAGGTTTAACTTCTGCGGCTGAAAAATATCTTTAGCTGTTTCCAGAATGTCCTCTGGTTTGACCTTGTCGATTTCCGCAAAAACCTGCTTCTGGCTCAAAATTTTGTTTTCCAAAAGCTCCTGGCCGCCGTAAAAAGAAGCTAAGGCGTCAGACGGCTCAAGAGAAAGAGCCATTTTCCCTTTGACAAAATCCTTTGCTTTTTGCAGTTCTGTTTGCGAAACAAGTTCTTCTCTTGTCTTTTTATATTCTCTTAAAATCGCTCTGATTGCTTTACCGGCATTTTTATTATCCACCCCTGCTCTGGTTAACAGAAATCCAGTGTCCGGGTCAATTTCCGGCAAGGTAGCGATATAATAAGCAAGTCCCAATTTTTCGCGCACCTCTATGAATAAACGCGAACTCATCATCCCGCCTAAAATCACTGTTAATAATTCCAACGCGTATCTTTTGGGATGAAAAAGGTTATAAGCGCGGACGCCCAAACAAAGATGCGTCTGGTCGGTTTTTTTGAAATAGATTAAAGAATTCGGTTTTGTCTGTTGCTCAATAACTTTTGGTTTAGAACGCGCTTTGCCCTCATTTACTCCGGCAAAATATTTCCTGACTTTCCGCTTGGCTTCTTGGTCGTCAACATTCCCGGCTATGCAGAGCAATGAATTCCGGGCAGTATAATGGGTTTTCCAATAAGACAACAATTGTTTCCTGGTGATGCTTCTTACGCTTGCTTTCCCTCCTGCCACGCTCCGACCAGCCGGCTGGTCGCCGTAAAGCAATTTTTTCCAGAGATTTACCACCTGAACCATTGGATTGTCGTGATACATATTAATTTCTTCCACAATGACCCCTTTTTCCTTTTTTATCTCGCTTTTCGGAAAAAGAGAATGCAAATAAATATCCGCTACCCAGTCCAGCGTCAAATCAAAACGAGAGGCCTCTGTTTTGGCGAAATATCCGGTCATATCCTCGCTGGTGAAAGCATTATAATCCCCTCCCACTTTATCAAGGGCCTCGGCTATCTCTGTTGAATTGATCCGTTTTTTGGTTCCTTTGAAAAGCATATGCTCTAAAAAATGGGAAATGCCGTTGGTTTCCTTGGTTTCATACTTGCTCCCGGTTTTCACTAGAAGCAAAACTGTCACTGCTTGAGTGTTTTTATCCGGAATCGTGATAACCCTTAGCCCGCTCTTCAGAATAGTTTTTTGGTACATAAATAATCAGATTAACTGGTAGTCCTTTTCCACAATATCACATTAAGACAAAATTAGGAACAAATAAAAGAAGCGCCTTATCAGCCCTTCTTTTATTGTTCTCGTCGTAATTATACTTCGCCTTCAAACTCCTCATCTCCGACATCTCCGGGTTCCTTATCTTCTTCCTCCGGAGATAAATCTTCTCCCCCCTCCGCTGGTTCATCGTCCCAGTCATCAAGCATTAATTCGTTGTTAATCATTATTTTTCTATGGGCTTGCCAATATCGCAAGAATAATCCGGATTCTTGATATCCCCAAGCCCCATACTTTTGCTTGAACGATTGCGAGTGACCAACCTCGCAAAATCATTCTGAAAAAATTATATTCCAACCAAAAAAGCTGTCAAGGGCAATTATCCAGAGGGGGACTGCGGAAAACAAAAGGCGCCGTTAGGCGCCTTTTGTTTTATCTCTTTCCTTTCTTTTTTGCTTTCGCTTTCTTCGCCATTTAACCAACAGCTCACTGAGGCAGAGAAAATAATTAGAAATTATTCTTTGCCTTGCTAAGCCGTTTTCAACGAAAGGCGGTAAGGTGACCAACCCTTAATGTTCCTTTCTATTATTAATGATAAATTACATATAAAGTATGTCAATAGAAAAAGTTATTAACAATTCCGAAAAATAAATATTTATCAATCATTTTTCTCTTCCAGCCTCTTAACGAGAAAACCCGCTAAAAACGCTGAAAATATGCCGATAATCGCTCCGGCCATAATATCAGAAGGGTAATGCGCGCCGGCGATAATGCGACTTACATTCATTAATATCGCGCCCGCAAAAAATATTATCCCCATTTTTTTATTAAATAAAAAAATTGCGGCTGCCATTGCAAAGAAAAAAGCGGAGTGCCCTGACGGGAAAGAATAACCATTGGGAAATATTAATTGATGGACATTATTGAACGCAAACGGACGAGGGCGATGATGGAATAAGCGGATTAATCCCGTGATGAAAAGCCGCGAAATGATTATTGAAAAAATCGTTGTCAAAAATATGCAAATTTTTTCTCTTTTCCCCTTTTGTAAAAAATATAAAAAGATTAAGAATAGGACGCCCAACAGATATTGCAAATATTGGGACAGAAAAATAACCAAAATATCAAAGGCCCGCGATTTGCCTGCCAAACTGTTCAAAAAATAAAAAATATTTGTATCCAGCGGCATAATTAACAGCATTATATTTTTTTCCCCGCGCTTTCGCCGGCTAAAAAGCCGGTACTCCAGCAGGACTGGAGATTAAATCCGCCCGTGGGTCCGTCTATGTCAATAATTTCCCCGGCGAAAAATAAATTATCAATTATCTTTGATTTCATTGTCCGGCTGTCTATTTCTTTAAGCGAAACTCCTCCTTTGGTGATTATCGCTGAATCAAAATCCAATAATCCGACAGCGGTCATTTCTAAATTTTTCAAAATCTTTGCCAAATAACGCCTCTCCTCTTTAGTTACGCTGTTGGCTTTCTTCTCTGGATTTATTTTTGACATTCTGACAATGATTCCTATCAAATTGCGCGGCAATAAGTCATTGAGAGAATTTTTGAACGATTTGTTCTGGTATTTTTGAAAATCCCTTTTTGTCCGCTCGTCTAATTTCCTTAAATCCAAGGCCGGCTTTAAGTCAATGACTATTTTTACTTTTCCCCTCTCCAGCAATTCCCCGACTCGCTTGCTTATATCCAAGACAATCGGCCCGCTTAAGCCAAAGTGGGTAAATAAACACTCTCCGAATCGGCTGCATTGTTTTTTGCCGTCCTGCCAAACGCTTACCTCCACATTTTTCAAGGCAAGCCCCCTAAGTTCCCACGCCCAGCTTTCTTTTACTTTTATCGGGACTAAGGCAGGGGATAATTCTTCAATCTTGTGGCCCAATTCTTTTGCCCACCGGAACCCGTCGCCAGTTGACCCGGTAACAGGACAGGATTTTCCGCCGGTGCAAAAAATATATTTTTTGGCAATAATTTCTCTGTCTTCCAAAATTAATTTCGCGATTCTATTCTTCTTGCAATTAACCCCGACAACTTCGGAGTTATAGGCGATTTTTACTTTCCCCTTTAACAGACCTTTAATCAACGCTCTTAAAACATCATCTGCTTGGTCGCTCTCCGGGAAAACTCTTCGCCCTCTTTCAATTTTTGTCTTAACCCCGAGTTTTTCAAAAAAATCAATTACTTTTTGGGGGCCGAAAACAGAAAAGGAATGGAATAAAAATTTTCCATTCTTGCCATAATGCTCAACCAGCTTGCCCAGATTAAACTCTGCATTGGTTAGGTTGCATCTTCCTTTGCCGGTCAAAATCAACTTTCGGCCCGGTTTTTTGTTTTTCTCCAATAAAATAACTTTTGCCCCGAGCTCTCCGGCCCTGCCGGCGGCAATCATTCCGGCCGGTCCGGCTCCCACTACCGCTACATCAAAAACCTCTTCTTTTTTATTCATTAATTCGCGTCGTTTTAAATTATTGCCTTAGTATATCAAAAAACACCCGTTCCTTATAGCTTTCCATTCCTCCAAAAAAAAATACGAGACCCGGTCTCGTAATATCTCGTATCTCGTGATATCTCGTAATAGACATAACTAAAAAATAGTGCACGTCCCTAATTAATAGACATAACTAAAAAATAGTGCACGTCCCTAATTAAAAACGTCCCTAATTAAAAATTATCCCTACTAATTATAAAAAATAGTGCACGTCCCTAATTATCCAACGTCCCTAATTATCCATCCTAACTACAAAAAAAAATAGTGCACGTCCCTAATTACGTCCCTAATTATAAAAGAGAAGGAGACAGAAAGTGGAGGAAAACTCCATTACGATCTACTTCTCTCTTCCGCTTGACCTCAAACTGCTGAGGGATTTCTGGGGCACGCCTTGTGCCCCAGTCTTTTTTAAAACTGAATCTTCCCAAAAACAAAATCGCCACTGAGGCGACTTTATTTTTATTGACTCCCCCTGTAAGACTCAACTTTAATTTAACTTTTCGGAAAGATATTCCAAAAGTCTGCCTATTTTCACTCTTTTTTGTTTCATCGTATCCCGGTCGCGGACCGTCACATCATCATCGTCCAAAGTGTCAAAATCAACAGTGATGCAGTAAAGCGTGCCGATTTCATCCTGTCTTCGATATCTCCTGCCAATAGAACCGGCCTCGTCATATTGCGCCATAAAATGCGGCTTAATCATCTTGTAAATCTCCTGCGCTTTCTTAGTTATCTCTTTCTTATTTTTCACTAAGGGCAAAACCGCCACCTTAATCGGCGCCAATTTCTTATCAAGCTTAAGCACTGTTTCCTCTTCTTTGGTGGCTTCAGTGGTCTCTGTCCTGCCTCCCTTAATCTCCTGATAGGCTTCAATGAAAAACGCCAATAAACTTCTTTCTACTCCGACAGAGGTTTCTATTATATGAGGAATATATTCCTCGCCAGTGTCCGGGTCTTTGTAGCTCAAATCCTGGCCGCTGTGCTTTTGGTGCTGGGATAAATCCCAGTCCCCGCGGTTATGAATGCCCTCAATCTCCTGCCAGCCAAACGGAAAATTATACTCTAAGTCAATCTGCCTTTTGGCATAATGAGCCCTTTGGCCATCAGGGATTTCAAGCAGTTTCAGGTTCTCTTTTTTAACGCCCAAATCAAGATACCAGTTAAGCCGTTGCTCTTTCCAAAATTCAAACCACTTGTCCGCTTCTTTGGGATGGCAAAACCACTGCATTTCCATTTGCTCAAATTCCCTCATCCGAAAAATGAAATTCTTGGTGGTAATTTCATTGCGGAACGACTTGCCGATTTGGGCAATGCCGAGAGGCAATTTCAGGCGTCCGGAATTTAAAACATTTTTAAAGTTAATATAGATTCCCTGGCAGGTTTCGGCGCGCAGAAAAGCAACCGCGCTTTCATCTTCAACAGGGCCGACAAAGGTCTTCATCATCAAATTAAATTGCTTGGGTTTGGTAATTTTTCCTCCGCATTCAGGACACTTATCTTTTTCAATTTCGTCTACGCGGAATCGTTTATGGCAGGACAGGCACTCCACCAGCTCATCGGCAAATCCGGCCGTAAGATGTCCCGACGCCTCCCAAGCCTTTGGCGACATTAAGATGGCCGCATCTAAACCAACCACATTATCTTGTTTTTGAAGCATTTCGCCCAACCACGCCTTCTTAATGTTGTCTTTTAACAGCGCCCCGAGAGGCCCGAAATCGTAACTGGAACCAAACCCGCCATAAATTTCCGAGGAGGGAAAAATAAATCCCCGGCGCTTTGAAAGAGAAATGATTTTTTGCATCAAATCCATATTATTATAAATCCCAATATCCAAATAAATTGAAAATTTGTAAATTGGGTTTTCATTGATAAATTGAAAATTACAAATTGAAAATTATTTCACTTTTCCGTTATCACCGAAAACTTCTGTGGTTAAAAGCGACGGTTCTGTTTGTAAATCCATTTCCGTCCATTCGTCAAATCCGCTGAACACCGCATCCTTCACCAATTCAACAAAACCTTCTTCCTGACTGACATTTGGCTTTAGTTTAATCTGAAATGCCAGCTGAAGCGGTTCATTAATCCCCTGATTGGCCGCCAAGTCGCCGACCAGCCAAATTATTTCTCTTGTTTCCGGGTCAAAACTAAGTTTTTGGGGCGCTATCTGCCCGGTTAAATTAACGCCAGCGGGCAAAACTGCCCTTACTTTCGCTCCGTTGAGCGGATTATAATAATTTTTTATTTTCCAGATAACAGTAAAATTGCTTTCTTTGCCAACCTCAAGCGGAAAATTGGCATTACTGCCAAAAATCTCGTCATCCGCGAAAACCTCCTGAACAAATTCCAAATTGGCGTTAATTTTATTGACAAACTTTCTTCTGGTCTGGCCTAAAATAATTTCATTTTCCACTTTGGCGCTGGTAATTCCATCCACCTCCTCTTTTAATTCAACCCAGAATTCAACCAGGCCCTCTTCCCCGGCATCCAAAAATTGGAGTTTCGGAATCTTGTGCCAATCCCAAATTATGGAATTGTCTCCGGACTGCGACTGCCCGTCAGGGGTCTTGATGGTGGTAAAATCAAATAACAAACCATTGAGTTTGCTTGCCAAAAATAAATTCTGCAAAGGAGAAGTTCCGATGTTGCGAAAAGTGATTTCATAATGAAGCAGGTCTCCGGGAGCGGCGATATAGTCCGGAGAATTATTGATTGTCTGGGTGATGTAAAGCGATTGTTCGACAATCTTTACCTGCTTGGTGGTCTCTTTAAGAATCACCAGATTGCCGTCTTTCCACGTGCCAAGCTCTGCCTTGAATTCTTTTGTTGCCCCGACTTCCCCTGACAAGCTCCCCTTTATATCAACCCTCCCGCCCTCTGCTTTGTTCAATAAAGAAATGTTCCATTCTGTGTTAGAAAGCCCCTTAGGGTCGGTCTCTTTAAGGGAAAAATCAGAAGGATAGGTGATTTTAATCTGCAAATCAGACAAGGAATAAGCCATGCTGGAGAAATAATTAAGAGAAAAATTTAATTCCTGTCCCCCGCCCACGCTTGACGGAATGTCAAATTCAAAGGTCAATGGAACTTCGTTAATGGTGAGCAAGTGGCTGGTTCTTGAAACATATTTCGCCTTGATATTTTTTGGACGGTAAGAGACAGTGGCTTTTGCCTCCTTCAAGTCCCCTTGCTTCCCAAGGATTACGGTCCTGAAGCGGAAAATCTTCTCGTCTCCCGGGTATATGAAACCGTCAAATGCATCACTCTCTTTGGTCACCCTTGCGCCTTCGCCGTCCAATGGCTGGGACGCTTCCGGAAATTCGAAAATAAGACGGGGCTCTTCCAACCGCACATCTCCGTTATTTTTAATGCGCACGCTGTATTCAACTTCCCCGCCCGCAGAAATGGTTTCCGGACCTAAAATATCCAGACGCAAAATCTCTTTAGAATAATCGTTCCTCTGATAAAGCCAATAACCGATTGCTCCGGCTATTAAAAAGGCGACTATAATAATAATTAATATCTTATTCCTCATCTTTTTCTTGTTTTCCTTTTAATGCTTCTAAATACTGCATTTGTTTTCTTTTTTCAAGCTTTTCGCTTATGTCCCTTTCGCGATGCATTTCCCGCTTTAGATTTTTTAACCGGCGGTTGACCTCATAGGGCGTAATATATTCCCCGAATTTTTCTTTGGGAAACAGTCCTTCCTCAAGAGCCAATCTTTCTTTTTCCGTAAATCCGCCAACCACTCCCGGCAATCTTTCCGGCGCCTTTTTCAAAGTCCGGCGAAACTCAATCCTCCCTAAAAACGGCTTCCCCTTAAAAAGCCCCTTATCCCCGCCCGGTCTTTTTGTAATCTCCGCTTCCGGAGCCCGTTTTTCGCCAAAACTCCCGACATTTGCGGAAGATTGGGGCTTAGAGCTTGACAGGGCTAAAAATGTTTTCAAAAATTTGGGAATTGCCATATTTTCATTCTACTACAATTTTATGGCCAGCCAAAGCTCTCGGCCGTCCATGCGAGAAGACGATTCTATCTTAAGTCCCTTGTTCTCTCTGCCGAAAATTATATCTTCTGCTCCGGTCTGAAACAAAATTTCCTGCTTCTTGCGCGCTATCAGCCCGGATAAATCTCCTTCTGTTGAATAATAAATTGTAATCTTATCACCTGGCCGGCAACCAGCTCTTTTTCTCATATCCTGAATCTGCCGGACAATATCTCTGGCCAATCCTTCGTCCTTAAGCTCTGCGGTCATCTCAAAATCATATTCCAGCTCCCATTGCCTGCCCCCTCCAACTCCCTCTTCAACCAATTCTATTTCTTTAACATTTAATTCTTCCCTGATTAAATCCAATAAATCTTCTTCTACTTTTAACTTTGGACTTTTAATTTTTAATTTACTCAACGGCTGCCTGACTTTTATCCCCCTGTCACTCCTTAATCTAAGGCCCTCGGCTACTATCTCTCTTGCCCTCCTCATCTCTCCCTCCAAATCCTTGTCTATTTTCCCTTTATCTGGTTTGGGCCAATCCTCCAAGTGGACGCTCGCCTGCCCGCTGTTTATATTAAGATAGATTTCTTCGCTCAAAAATGGGATAAACGGCGCGCTTAATTTGCAAATCTCGGAAAGCGAATACCTTAAAATAACCGCTGCTTCTTCTGCTTCCTGGACGTTTTTTGGCCTTTGCAAGCGGTTGCGGGAGCGCCTGATATACCATAAAGACAAATCGTTTATAACAAAATCCTCAATTAACCTTGCAACGACAGTGATGTTGTACTCATCCAGGCCTGCGGTTACTTCGGAAATTAAACCATTAAGCTTGGACAATATCCATTTATCAAGCAGGTTGTCCGGCTCCAATCGCCCCTCATTCATATTCAAATCTTTCGCCTTGTATGTCTGAAAGAAAACATAACAGTTCCACAGGGTGAGAATAAATTTCTTAAAAGCGCTGTCAACATCTTTTTCGTTGAACAGCTTGGGATCGCCCGGCTGGTTTATGGTGTAGAAATACCACCTTAAAGCATCTGCTCCGTATTTTTCAATAATTTGCCAAGGGTCCACTATATTGCCTTTTGATTTGGACATTTTTTGCCCATCAGCATCCAGCACATGGCCGGCGACAACCACATTTTTATAACTCGGGCCGAAACCCAGTAAGGCAGAAATAACCAAGAGAGTATAAAACCAGCCCCTGGTTTGGTCTATGGCTTCCGCGATATAGTCGGCCGGGAAAAGTTCCGGCGGGCGGGATTCCTGTTTTCCGAATCTTAATCTGTTATTTTGTGTCTGGTGTTTTGTATTTTGCGCTTGAGCAAAGGGCCAATGGCCTTGCGCGAAAGGCATTGAGCCGGAATCAAGCCAGCAATCCACGACTTCCGGGACCCTTTCCATTTTTCCCCCGCATTTCGGACAAATGAATTTAATTTCATCGATATATGGCCGGTGGAAATCCAGCTCTCCCTCTTTGTTATATGGGAAGCCGGCAAAAGACAGGTCTTTCAGCTCGCCGGTATCAACGGCAAGGTCCTCCCATCTGTCAGCAAGCTCCCTATTGGTCAGCCCGCAGAATATGCTCTCCAGCATCATAATCGGGACCTCGTGGCTTATTATCAGTATCTTTTTGTTTTCATATTCCCTATCCGCTTCAGCTATGAAATCCAGCATCCTCAACTTAACATCAGTATAATTTTCTCCTCCGGGGAAACCGTTCCCAAACTTACCCAAAACAACCTGGCTAAAGCTTAATTTGTTGTCGGGATTAAAATAGCCAATACCTTCCTGCGCCGGCCTGCCATTGAGCGAACCGGTATTTATTTCGCGCAACCGCTCGTCATATTTTACCTCGATGCCGAGAGCTTTTGCCAAAATCTCTGCGGTCTGCGAAGTCCGCGTAACATCCGAAGCGATAATAACGTCAATTTTTCTGCGCTTTAGCGAGGATATCTGCTTTTCTATGC
>PEYH01000043.1 GCA_002774465.1 Parcubacteria group bacterium CG08_land_8_20_14_0_20_43_9 | reverse complement strand
TGGTTTATCCCGTAAAGGATTCCTTTATCGGAGCTTAAATCAAAAGACACAAACGGGAAAATGGTGGAAAGCGGGCTGGTGTTTATTGAAGTATGGACTTGAAGCCGGTCTATGCCTGCCGGGTAAGCGGAAATCATTGCCCGGTCCTGCTGGTAAAGGGCCGGCTTGATATAAACCAATTTTGATTCAAGAATTGAGCGGACTGTGCCCTCTATTTTTTCCAATTCTTTTCTATCCTCGGCGTAGATGGTCAGGTACAGGCCCGCCCGGAACATTCTTTCCTGGGCTGTCTGGAGCCGGTCTCTTAATACCTCTATGTCTTTATAGGCGGTTTCCAGCACCGGGTCTCTGATTAGCCCTTTTTCCTCTTTTTCCATAATTTCCGACTGGACTTCGGTGACCTTTTTGCTCAATTTTCTAAGCACCAGTCCGGTGTCAACAGGATGAAGGAAAATGGAAATATCCAAAGGAATATCTAAATTAATAATCGGCGCCAGCCAGCCGGTGCTCAAATATCTGGGATAGGAGAAGATAAAATATGATTTGGCGAATTTTTCCCCTATTTGGAAATAGTCAGAGCCGATGGTGATGGCCGGGGGAGCGATAAAATCAAGCAAATTCATGGCCTGCGGTTCAGCCCCGGCTTCATAAAGCGTCTTTTTCCCCAATATTTCACTTAAAGAAGGCAGTTTCATCTGGGTTGTTTTATTGGATTAATTCAGGCGGGATTTCCGGATAATAACCGATTGACGCTTCTTTGGGATGGGACATGCTCCAAAAAAGCTCTACTAATTCTTCGCTTTGCAGAGCCACGCTCCAGACCCCGCATCTCCTCAACCCCAAAGACAGGAATTCCATTCTTTGGTAGAGTTGCGATTTTGCCCTTTGGAACATTTCTTCGGTCAGAGTCGGCACGGCCCTTAGGGTGAATATTCCTCCCTTGGTGGCTCCTCCGTACATTTCCGAGAGATAAAAAGGCACGATGATATAAAAATTTTTGTTCATAATGGAACCGCCGGCCACTATTTTTTCAATGAATTTGCGGTATTCCCTTGTCTGGGTGGCCAAGAGTTCATTTTTATGTTTTTTTTCAACCTCTTTCAATTTTTCAAGATAGCCGGTGATATTTACCTTTCTGGAAGCGATAAATATCTGGCAGGAGAAATCAAGGGCATTCAGGAATGTCTGGAATTGGTAGATTATGGCCTCCTGCTCATCGGTCGCTTTCAGGGCGAAATTCAAAGAAGAGGTCATCATTACTCCTCTCAAGCTATGGTCTTTCAAGATCATCACCCCCTCTTTTATTTGTTCTATCGGCAGGAATTGTTGCGAAGAAGAGTTCATAAATCAGGTTAATTATTTAGGATGGATTTCAATCAAGCGCCCGATTTCTTTTAATCTGCTTTGGCCGGCGAGTTTCAAACTTATGGTCTCGTCGTCTTTCAATTCTGCCGGCTTTGCTTTGGTCGCCTTGGGGAGCACAATTGCCGGGGTGTCAACTTTTTGCCAGAGATACTTCTTGCTGGCAAAGATGAACATAAAAGAACGGCCGATAATAGTGGGGATAGGGAAGCCCTTCCTCTTGCCGAAAGCCAAAATCAGGGCGAGAATCATTACGGGAATGCCGATAACGATAAAGGTGGTCAGGGAAGCGGTGAAATAGAAAATAACCGCCACGATGGCTCCGCCCACGATGTATAACAACTGCATCAAGTTGAGGGGTCCGGCAACCTTTGGTTTTATTGATAAGAATTGGGGCAAGGGATACTCCATACAAAGTAAAGGTAAAATGCAAAATTAAAAACAAAAAACGACAATTAAAAATTAAAAATTAAAGAATGAAATTTGAAAATTGGGATGCGAGATTTCATTGTAAATTGAAAATTATTACAGGGGCTCTCTATAAGTGTCTTCTTTTTTCGGCTCTTCAGTGGGCCGTTCTTTCGTATCTTCTGACGGACTTTCTTTTCTTCCTTCAATTTCCTGATACAGGGCGTCCAATTCTTTTTTAACCGGATTTAAGATGAAATGCTCTAATTCCATTGTCGTTTTTGTGGCAATGTCCTCTTTAATTCCAAGCTCTTCTTGGAGAGTGTCTTTCAGGAATTCCGGGGGCAGGAGGCCCATCAGGATTTTGCCGATTATTTTCGCTACTTCGGAGTCCTTGTCTATCTCATATAATTTGCAGATATTAAAAATGGCATCAGCCGTGTCTTCTGAAAATAAGGCGTCTTTTAGAGTGGGAGGCAGGGTGTTATAAATCGCCCAAAGTTCGTCTCGGGATAGTTCTTCCATAATATTAATATTCAGTTCCCTAATTTTATCACAATAGTTTATTTCCGAGCAAGCGAGGAATCAAGGTTCTGCCGAGCATCAGCGAGGCAGGTTCTTACTATAATCCATTTTAACACAGCAATAGGGAGAAAGGAATTAACAGCAACCTGCGTTATTCTCGCGGGCAATTTTTATCCCGCCAAAAACATTGACACAGCGAGTGTTTATTGGTATAATATAGGCATCGGAAACAAAGGAGATTTATCGGAAATCTCCGATTAAACATATTGGTAGCAGCACCTTCACAACTAAAAAACAAAGACAGCGCGTAAGAAAGCGCGCAAGGAGATGATGGTAATGAGAGACAGAAAGTCGGCAATGTGGGCGTTTCTGACCGTGGTTGGAGCGCTCCTCCTGATCTCGTTTTTCGTGAGGCCGATTCCGACCTTGGTGTTCACGCTCATCGTGGTGGCGATTCTCGCTGTGATTCTATCGCTGGTTTACTTCGGGTTGGCGCCTCGAAATAAGTTCTTCACCTTTGTGCCCGAAGGCACGGTGAAGTCCGTTGTCAGGGGTTACCGGGTTGAGAGAGTCCTGATTCAATGGAGGGGACACTATCTCGACAAGGGCTACAACGTCTGCAAAGTCGACGAAAGCCATCCAGAGGAGAAGCATCCTCTTGGCGGTTTGCGCTGGTATGGTTTTTGGCCGGCTCTGGGCATCTATCGCTACCCTTTTGAGTGGGTGGGGGTAAAGGTGGACGGGACTATCCAACACCATCCCCGCGAATGGCTGGACTACATCATCCTCAAGGATGACCAGTATCACTTCAGCGTGGAAGAGGCCGAAGACCTGAACAAGCTTCCGCTGACTCTCCACTTCATCGTCAAGATTCGAGTGGTCAATCCATACAAGGCCTTGTTCGTGGCAGAGAACTGGCTGGAGCTGACCATTCAGCCCTTACGGGCTGCTGTCCGCGACAAAGTGACAGAGAAGACCTATGACGAGCACATCAAGCAGATGAGCGATATTGGAAGCGATATCTTCCGCGAGCTCTCTGTCGCCGACGGTTCGATCCCGGGGATAGAGGAGCAGTACGGAATCAAGATTGTCAGTTTGGGGGTCATTGGCATTGACCCGCCGGCCGACTATCGGGCTGCCACTCTGAAGAAGTTCAATGCCGAGATGGAGCGTGAGGCGACTATTATCAGCGCTGAGGCCATGCGTGACAAGGTGAGCATTGAGGCAGACGGAGATGCGGCGCGTATCACTAAGCTCGCCGGTGGAGAAGTCGCCCGTCTCACTAAGGTTTACGGCGCCATTCAGGGCTTTGGAGACCTCGGAAAGCTCTTGAGAACGCTGGAAGCGGTCGAGAAGTCGCCTTTGGCAGCGAGCTTGTCTGTCCAGGCGATCCCGGGTCTTCAGGATGTCCTGCGAGGCGTGTTCGGGACGCAGTCTGCAACGGCTAATGAAATCAGCCAGTTGCGGGCCGACATCCAGAAGATTTTGGAGGGACTGAATCCTGCGTCTGACCACAAATAGGCAGGCGGGGTAATCGGTCCGAAATCGAAACGGCTGGGAAGTCACTTTTCCAGCCGTTCTTCATTTCATTTTTTTTATTTTCTCTGACCATACCTTCCTCCTGGCTTTTTTCCTCCTCCGTAGCCCGGTCTTCGTTCCGGCTCTCCTGGGCCTCCTCCTGGTTGTGGCGGCGTAGGTGGCGGGGGGGTGGGACCTCCTCCTCTTTGGTCCGGTTCTCTATAATCAAATGGAGGCGGTTAGCTCGGCAATCTATAGCCGGCCGCTATAGCCCCGGGATTGGTCTTGATATATCGCTTTATGTGATGCGGCTTGCCGGCGATATCATGCATCCAGTTTCCGCTCCTATTTATCGTGTCAGAAGTAGCGTTGTATAAATCAACCGCAGGGGTGCCGTATTCCTCTGCCATTCTTGATAGATTATTTCCAGCCCAAGCGTTTCTTCCTTGATGGGCGGCGTCTTGGATAATATTCATAAATCGTTCTGTTTTTACATAATCCTTTCTAAATTTCCCAACCTCTTTAGCTTTTGTGGTCAGCAATGTTTTTGCCTCAAAAGCATTCTCATATTGTCCGGTTTGAGGATTAAGGATTCCATAGCGCTGGATGTCTTCAGGCGATATCCATAAGCCCCTCTCTTCAGCGGGTCGCTTAACAGCGTCCATTTGTCTTTGTAATTGTTGTTCCAAAGCAGTATTGCCAGCATTGTGGGCTGTTGTTTTTTGCGTATTTAAGGTGTTATATTCATTCATCATATTCGGATGCGCTTGATGATATTGATTATAAACCTGTTGAGCCAAATTAGGAGCGGCTTCTATTATATCTTCTGCCTGTTTTTTGTTAATTTGGCCGGCCTGTCGCATAGCGCTTTCTATATCTCTGTCAGAATATCCGTCTAATTCGCCTTTTTCTATAGATGACCTGATGGCGCCGAGCTGTGTTTCCCTGTCGCGCTGTTTTTTGGCTTTCAGATAATACGCCCTGCGTCCTTCTTTAGTATTTAATTTATCTGCTTCCGCCTTCGCTTTCTCTACTTTAGCCGCATCTCCTTCTTTTAGTTTTGCCGTTGCTTGCGCCTTCCATCGTTCTCTGGTTTTATATGGGACCACCGTCCTTGCCACAATTTTACCAGCCCTTGCTAAGCCAGTGGACTGTTCCCAGCTTGCTTGTCGTTCAGCATCGGTTGGTCTGGCTGATATTATCCTGCCGGCCACTTTTTGGCCAATCCTTTTGCCAACTCCTTTGGCAGTTCCATAACTTCTTTTTATAGGCTCCCCTATATCTTTCCTCAATCTGTTTATTGCCATTCCGCCTGCTTTGCTTTTGCCATAAGCCAATCCTTTTTTACCCAAATTGGTTATGGCGCTGGCGCCCATTGCCGAACTTTTAATAGTAACAGAATAGCCGATATAAAGGAAAATAATGGGTACGGCCGCTATCATCAAATTGGTTATCATATTCCCCCCGCCGGGCGTTGTTCCAGTGGCAGGCGCTCCCCCAAGGAGATTCTTTGCACGCAGGTGCATCATTAATTGGGTGAGGTACAAAAAGAAGGAGCCGGTAACGCCGATAAAGGTCCATTTTACGAATTGGTTCCGCCACATGCCAAAAGGAGTGGCTTTTTTAGTAAGCGGGTTTTTGGGGAATACAGCGCTTAAAAACGCCAACGGAGACAATATCACCAAGAGCCATAAGGCAAGATTTCTGACAATGAAAAGTATGCCCATTAGGAATAAGATAAAAGCCCCTAAAAGATTAAAAACCAAAGCAGCTATTGCCTTGAAAAATAGTTCACCGGTTTTAATCTGTGACCAAAGGCCGGCAATGCTGTCAAAGGATGCCAACAGCGAATTTTTTGAATCTTGAGCCAGCGAGAGGGTATCGCTGAACCCGCCGGCGCCTGCAGTAAAGAAAAAATTAGCGATAATATTGGCTGCGTCTATAAACACCCCGCAGATTACCGGAGAAAAGTTTATTAAAATAGCCACAGCAATCAGGCGAGGCAGGGTTTTTCTGACTTCATATTGTTTTACCCTTAAAGCAGTGGCTATGCCGATAGCTACAATGATTAAAATAAAAAAGAGATTGGCAAAATCTCTGACTGTTGCCCAGCCCGCCTGAACAAAATCATTAGTGGTGATTCCCCCCACCAAAGCAGGGTTGGCAGCCCAAGTCAGGAATACCTGGGCTACATTGAGAATGATGAAAGATACAGGCAATGCGATAACGCATGCCATTATAAGTTTTGCCAGAAAGACAAAAGGAGCAGTCAGGATTTCTATGCCAAATTGCGCCCTGACGGGTCGGACTGGCGTGAAAATCATTGTCAGGATAAAAACTAACCAAAGAAAGATTTTCTGTTTTGATATCAGGTAAAAATTTTTTAACCTCATTTCGGTTTTTGATTATTGTGTAATTTTAACATAAATTAAAAGTCAAAACCATCAACAAGATTTATCCACTCCTGCAAGCCAATGGCTTCC
>PEYH01000009.1 GCA_002774465.1 Parcubacteria group bacterium CG08_land_8_20_14_0_20_43_9 | reverse complement strand
GGCTCGGTCCAGGCAAAGATATAAAAAGCCGTTACAGACAAAAGGACTAAAACAGCAAAACTCAAAGAAATAATCTTTGGCGAAATTTGATTCTCTTTTTTCATAGGATTAAATATATTAATTTGCTTAATTTATTCATAATACCACATCAAAAGAGAAATGATAATACAAGAGAAATGATGCTGTGGAAAACTCTACAGCCCGCTTACCGGATAAAATGTCCTTCGGTGGAGTTTGCAGGCCCCGTATCTCTTGAGAGTCCTCCGGTGGAGAGCTGTCGGGTATCCTTTGTGCCGGGCGAAATTATATCGGGTATAAATTTTATGATATCGCCTCATCAGCCGGTCTCTTTCCACTTTTGCGACAATGGAAGCGCTGGCGCATAAAAAAACTTTCCCATCCGCCCTGACAATCGGCATTTCCTTAAATTTGGAATCAATCCCCTGATTGCCGTCCATAATTACGATTGTTTTATCGGCCGGGAATCGCTTGCCGAGCTTCTTCTCTAAATTGGCGATTGCTCTGCGGGCCGCCAATTTGGTCGCTTGCAGGATATTTATCCTGTCAATAACTTTAGCCGAAACCAATCCCCTGCCCCATTGAATTGCCGGAACCGCTTTCAAGGTTTCATAAATCTTCTCCCGTTTTTTCGGGCTTAACTTCTTAGAATCATCTACTGCTCCTAAAGGTCTATTATTAATTATTGATAAATTATCATTAATCATAATTGCCACGGCAATTACGGGTCCGGCCAGCGCTCCTCTCCCGGCCTCGTCTATGCCAATGACAAACCCAAATCCCCTGCTTGCCAATTTTCTTTCTAATTCCAAGCTTGATTTCATTGTTTTATAATAACATAAAATCTTTGCGCTTTTGCTTGTATCTTAAAAATCTTATACAATATACTAATGTCATTTTGCGACCCAACCTATGGAGCAACTCCTGCAGAGATTCACCGCACAAGAGATATTCCAAGAGTTAAGAAACGCTGAACGAGAAAACCGGACCGCAGATTTTTCCAACAAGCTTCTGCCGGGATTTTCTTTTTCCGGGAGAACCATAAATACCAATATAAGCTTCAGGGGCTCAACCATACAGGGCGCCCTGCATCTGGATGAGTGCGTTTTTAAAGGCGAC
This sequence comes from Parcubacteria group bacterium CG08_land_8_20_14_0_20_43_9, assembly GCA_002774465.1. GTDB lineage: Bacteria > Patescibacteriota > Minisyncoccia > Minisyncoccales > PEYH01 > PEYH01. The sequence goes on along the minus strand of PEYH01000009.1, from coordinate 5,134 downwards.
ATTAATCTGGGGCAAGCGCTGATTTACGCTACCCTGTATATTTCGAAAACCGAAATCCAGGGCGAATTCATAGCCAATCAAATAAGAATTCGCGAGGTCCTGAATATGGTGGCTTCGACTTTCAAAAAAAATGTAAATATAAGCCAATCGTCCATCAAGGGTTTTCTGGGATTGAACAAAATACAAATTGAAGGGAATCTGGATATAAGCAAATCCGTTGTCAGGGATATAGTCACAAAAACCGGCACAATCAGGGGAGATGTTTATCTCCGCGAGGCTAAGGTCGGCGGCTCGGTCATCGCGGAAGAAATCGCTTCAGACGGGCTCGGTAATTTTGAAAAAACAAGCATTGCCCAAAATCTCAACCTTAAAAACTCAAAATTCAAAGAAGTGGTCATTTTGAGCGGAACGATAGTTGAGGGGGAAATCGAAGCCCAGAACCTGCAATGCAAGAGCTTAATCGCCCATGTCGCATAGCTCCGCTAAACTAAAAATGTAAAATGAAGAATGACAATGTAAAATCCAAAATTTTTGATTTTTATCTGTCATTTTTATTTTTTCGTTTTTAATTTTTAATTATGATTCCGAAATTCACCCACCTTCATGTCCACACCCAGTATTCCCTCCTCGACGGACTGCCGAAAATCGAGGAAGTTTTAACTTACGTCAAGGAAAATGATATGGACAGCGTGGCCATAACCGACCACGGGGTTCTTTACGGCGCCGTGGAGTTTTACAAAAAAGCGAAGCAGGCGGGCATCAAGCCCATTATAGGCTGCGAAATTTATACCGCTTTTGAGGGGATGGCCCAGAAACGACCAAACATTGACAACAAGCGCTATCATCTCGTTCTTCTTGTAAAGAATGAAACCGGCTACCGCAATCTGGTACAGTTGACAACAAAGGCCCATTTAGAGGGCTTTTATTATAAACCGCGGGTGGACGAGGACTTGTTGTTCCAACACGCTGACGGGCTGATTGCCCTTTCCGCCTGCCTGCAAGGCAAAATCCCCCGCCTGATAACGGCTGGCCGGATTGAGGAAGCGGAGAAAACCGCCCGGCGGTACCAAGAGGCCTTTGGTAAAGAGAATTTTTACCTGGAAATCCAGCATCACCCCGGCCTTCCGGAGCAAATCAAGGCGAATAAAGGACTTATAGAACTATCCAAAAAACACGGCATCCCCTTGGTGGCCACCAACGATTGCCATTACCTCCGGCCGGAAGACGCGGAGGCGCAGGATATTTTGATGCTTATCAATACCGGCGCCAAGCCGGACGACCCTGACCGTCTGACTATGAAGCAGGATGACTTTTCAATGAAGCCGCCTAAAAAAATGGCGGAGCAATTCAAAGATACGCCTGAAGCCATATCCAACACCCAAAAAATAGTTAAGGCCTGCAATTTTGAATTCAAATTAGGAGAGATAAAGCTCCCCAGCTTCTCGGTGCCTGACGGAAGCGCTCCTGATGAATATTTAAGGGGCCTCTGCGAAAAAGGACTTGAACAGAGAAAAAAAGAATTCAAAAACGAAAAAGAAACAAAAGAAAGGTTAGAGTATGAATTAGAGGTCATTAAAAAAACCGGATTCGCTTCCTATTTCCTGATAGTGGCCGATTTTGTTAAATGGGCAAAAGAAAACAAAATAGTGGTCGGTCCGGGCCGGGGAAGCGTGGGCGGTTCTCTGGTCGCTTACCTGACGAATATCACCAATATCAATCCTTTGCAGCACGACCTTCTCTTTGAAAGGTTCCTCACCCAAGAGAGAATCTCCCCTCCTGACATTGACCTTGATTTCGCCGATACGAGAAGAGATGAAGTAATAGAATATGTTTCGCAAAAATACGGACAAGACAGGGTGGCCCAGATTATTACATTCGGAACAATGGCCGCCCGGGCCGCCATAAGAGATGTGGGCAGAGTGCTGAAATACCCTTACAGTTTATGCGACAAAATCGCCAAAATGATTCCCTTTGGATTCAATCTTGACCAAACTCTTAAACGAATTCCGGAGTTCCGCAAAGCGTACGAAAGCGACGAACAAATCAGGCGGCTGGTTGATTTGTCCAAAAAACTGGAGGGCGTTGCCCGCCACGCCTCAACCCATGCCTGCGGAGTGGTCATCTCTGCCGAGCCCCTTGATTCTCTCGTGCCAGTCCAGCGCCCAACCCAAAACGACAGCAACATCATCACCCAATATGAAATGTACTCCATCGAGGATTTGGGGTTATTAAAAATGGATTTCCTCGGGCTTAAAAACCTGACGATGATTGAGCAGACAATCAAGCTCATCGAAATTGTCCGAGGCAAGACCGTTGTTATTGATAAAATCCCCCAAGACGACAAAAAAACCTATAAACTCCTGCAAAAAGCGGAGACAACCTCTGTGTTTCAGTTGGAATGTTTATCAGGAGATACCCAGATTTCCCATGCAACGATCAAAAAAATGTACGAGCAACGCAATAGGAAAAATCTTCATTCGCTTTATTTAGACGAAGGAAAGGTTCATAAGAATAAGATTATAGATATCGTTTATAAGGGAAAACAAAATGTCTATAATTTAATAACAGAGGATAATTGGTATGTCAAGGCCACAAAGGGTCACTATTTCTTAACTGAAAACGGTTGGAAAAAATTACAAGATATAAAGATTGGAAATAAGGTTTTAATAAAATCCAGGGGCGCACATTTTGTCTACAATACCTGTAAAACATGTGGCAAGCAAATTAACGGACAGAAAGAGGGTAAAAGTAATTTTTGTTACAGTTGCTCGGCGAGCTTTTATAAAAACCCCAGCAAGCCGGAAGCCAGAAAAAAAATTAGTTTGGCTCAAATAGAATACTATCAAAAAGGGAATAAGCCCTGGAACCATGGATTAACAACTGAGAATAGCGAAAAATGGAAAAAGACAGCAGAGAAAATATCAAAAGCCCTCTCTGGACGAACATTTGAAGAAATTTATGGTCCTCAAAAAGCAAAAGAAATAAAAGAGAAACTCTCCATGCAAACTCGAGGCAGTAATAATCCAATGTTTGGCAGGCCAGTTCCGCATCGAAGGGGAGGTTTTAGACAAGACCTAAATCATTATGTCCGATCCAGCTGGGAAGCTGATTTTGCCAGAATTCTAAAATTACACAATTTAAAATATAAATACGAACCACAAACTTTTTCTCTTATTAAACAAAATAGAGAAATTTTGCATTATACTCCGGACTTCTATGTAAAATCTAATAATACATATTATGAAATCAAGGGCTGGCTGCACGATTTAGACAAAGAAAAGATGGCATTATTCCAGGCACAATATCCTCAATATAATTTTGTATTAATAAGCGCCACTAAATTCGCCGAATTCGCATTGAGGTATAAAAATCTAATTCAATGGGAATGCCCCAGGCTTCCGGTAAAAGATCAATTTAAATTTAGAGAAATTAAAAATATATTAGATGCTGGCGAGGAAGATACTTATGATATTATTATGGCAGAACCAGGCAACAACTTTGTTGCTAATGGCTTTGTTGTCCACAACAGCTCGGGAATGAAAAAATGGCTGCGCCAGCTTGAGCCGTCAAATTTTGAAGATATTTCCACTATGCTCGCCCTTTACCGGCCGGGACCAATGCAGTTTATTCCCGAGTATATCGCCAGAAAACAAAAAAGAAAAAAGGTGGAATACCTGCATCCCAAATTAAAACCGATTTTAGAATCAACTTACGGTCTACCGATTTTTCAGGAACAAATGATGCAGATTGCCCGCGAGATAGCCGGTTTTTCTCTAAGCGAGGCCGATATCCTGCGGAAAGCCATAGGCAAAAAAATCGCCTCTCTCCTAAGCCAACAAAAAGAAAAATTTATATCCGGCGCAGTCAGGCAGGACACAGACAAAAAAATCGCTGAAAAAATCTGGAGCTGGTTCCTGCCTTTCGCCCAGTACGGCTTTAATAAAAGTCACAGCGTGGGTTATGGAATCATCGCCTACCAGACCGCTTACCTGAAAGCCAACTACCCGGTGGAGTTTATGGCGGCGGTGCTGGCATCCGAGAAGCAAGACGTGGAAAGAATCGCCTTCCTACTGGAAGAGTGCAAGAGAATGGAGATTGAAGTTCTGCCTCCGGATATAAACGAAAGCTTCAAGAACTTTACCGTGGTAGACAAAAATAAAATCAGATTCGGGCTTTTGGCAATTAAAAATGTCGGGCATAACATCGTCCAGACAATCGTGGGAGAAAGAAGCGACAACGGAAAATACCAGTCCATCGGGGACTTCGTAAACAGGATTCATTCAAGGGATTTGAATAAAAAATCAATGGAGTCCCTGATTAAGGCCGGGGCCTTTGATAAATTGGAAGAAAGGAATATGCTGTTAGGCAATTTGGAAAGATTATTGAGCTGCTCCAGAGAAATCCAAAACAACAAAAAGAACGGCCAGACAGGGCTTTTTGACGGAGCGCATGTCAAAACAACAATCAATCTGGAACAGATGGAGCCGGCAAGTACTACCGAAAAGCTTCGGTGGGAAAAAGAACTGCTCGGACTTTTCGTGTCCGGTCATCCTTTGGAGGATTACCAAAAATCCATCGCCAAGAAAGCGACGCCTATATCAAAGATTCTTCAGGAATTGACCAAAACAGACGACCAGCCGGGCTTCCCCTTGAATGTTTCTGATAAATTGTTCAGAAAGATAATGCCGGGAACGCGGCTTAAAATATGCGGGTTAATCACGCGGATTAAAAAAATCATTACCAAAAGCGGGAGGCCGATGTTTTTCGTCAAAATACAGGACTTAACCGGAGAGATTGAGGCGATAATTTTCCCGAACAGCGCCGAGCAGTTTGCCCCGTCCCTGCAGGAAAACAAAATAGTGGTTATCTCGGGCAGGGTTGACTTCAAAGAGGACTCTCCTAAAATGATTGTGGAAAGCATTGAAGAGATTATAGAGGAATAATCTTTGCCATATTGAACTTGCTCCAAAATTAAGTACAATGAGTACAATGAAAGATTAGGATTAACATATTCGGAACAATGAAACTGGAAACCTTAAGGCATTCTTTATCCCACATAATGGCGGCCGCGGTTCAGGAATTATATCCCGGAACCAAATTTGGCATTGGACCGGCGATTGAGGACGGGTTTTAT
>PEYH01000054.1 GCA_002774465.1 Parcubacteria group bacterium CG08_land_8_20_14_0_20_43_9 | reverse complement strand
CGGACATTGTGCTCGTCAATGCGCGCATGTCTGACGGGCTCTATGGCTGGAATGCCCGCTCTCTTGCAGAAGAGATAAGGAAGACGGGGAAAGCCGTCATCGCTATCTCGCCGTTCATGTGCGACCGCGTTCCTTTTGAGGCAGCGGGATGTCTGTTCTGCCGCCCGGAAGAGTCGGGCGAAACCCTGAAAAGAGCGCTGTCGCGGTGAACGAAAATGGAGGCCGAGCCGTTCAGGCGAGGCCTCCATTCATCTTTTTGAAAAAATAAATTATTTCTTTGCAACCACCCGCAATCCCTGACTGGCTATAAAAATATTCTCCTTATCAAGGACTTTTTTAATGCCAAAATTAATCTTCTCTCTGGCTTTTACAAAATCGTTAAAATCAGCTGATTGAAAAAAGTAAGCGACTTCAAATCCTAAATTAAACGCCCCGAACTCCTTGAAATAAACCCGGTCTATTTCCACTCCTTTGGTTTTCTTCAAAACGTCTTTTATCAGCCCCGGTATTTTCTCCATTTTTTTTAATGGCGTATCATAAGGGATTCCGACCATAAAAGACGTTCTCCTTTTCTCCATTTGCCCGAAATTATGAATACGGGAATTAGTCAACTCCTTATTGGAAACAATCAACTCCTCTCCCTGCAAGCTCTGCAGGCGCGTGGATTTTATGCCGATGCTTTTCACCCTGCCCATTTCTTCGCCAATGGAGATAAAGTCCCCGACCCTAAATGGCCGGTCAATATCAATGGAAAATGAGGCAAATATGTCTGCCAAAACATTCTGCAGGGCAAAGGCAATGGCGATTCCTCCTATCCCCAAACTGGCTGCCAAAGCAGTGATATTATATCCAAAAGACCGCAGGATAATAATGAAGCCAATGGCCCAGATTATAATTTTCATCACTTTGCCGACAAACCGCAATCCCGGCCGATCCACTTTCCCGTCTTTTTCATCCTCTGTGATAGCTCTCTCGGTGCTGTAATCAATTAAAACCTGAATGGCTTTTATAATATAATAAACTGCAAAGACATAGATTGCCGTTGGAAGATATTTTCCTATTATTGCCGGGGTCTTAATGAAGAGCAGCGCCAGATGAAAGGAGAAGAGCGCATAGAGCGGCCAGCCCACCGAATCAATCATCCTGATTAAAACATCGTCAAATTTATTGGCGGTGCGCCTGGCCAATCTTCGCAATTCGACAATCACCACTTCTTTGAAAATCCTAAGAATCAGAACAACTGTTAGAAAAACAAAAAACGCTATCAAATAATCAAAAAGCGTGTTGTCCCAGTAAACCCTGTCCAGCGCCTCGGGCCTGTTGTTCAGGGTCTGATATAAATAATCTTTTATAATAGCGACGCTTATCATTTTTATTCAAATAAAAATCAATTATTCCAATATTATAGCAAATGAAACGACTTATCCCAAGTCAGGACTCCGGAGATAAAACATTGAACGATATTTCCTCCAGCCCTTTTGCTTTCGGCGCATAAAACTTAACCAATCTTTTCGCCTTTTGAAGCGCTGCCCCCTTAATCTCTCTCTTATGGCCCCTCACCAGGGCTGTCGGCCCGGCGCATTCTTTGATTTCCAGAAGAATATCTTTCTTGCCGGCCAATTCTCTTAACCGCAAATTCTCCTGATGGTCTCTCCCTATGATTATTTCGCGCCCCTCATGCCAAAAATGCCTGCCTATTTTCAAAAGACGCATATCGTTAATATCCGGACAAGGCGCGTTTTTTATTAAATCCTTTAATTTTTTTGAAAATTGGATATCAGTCAAAAGACACCCGCCGGCTGGCGCCGGGAACCAATTGATTTTCCATTTCTTTGCCAAAGCCATTTGCTCTTTCCGCGAACGACCCCTAATCGCCAAAAGCCTGCTCCTGTCAACAAGTCCTTTTTCTTCCGCTATTGTGGGCTCAAGCAATTTGGCAGACAATGGCCTTAAAAGATATCCCTTAAGTCCGCTTTGTTTTTCTATTAACGCCATTGCCTGCCTGTTTTGCGACATCGGCCTTTCGCCCAAAACCTCGCCAGTGGCGATAAAATCAAAGCCTCTCTTAGCCATTATTTCTTTTGCGCCTTTGAGCATTAATATGTGGCAATCAATGCAAGGATTCATGTTTTTCCCATAACCATATTCCGGATTCTTAACTATTTCAAAATGTTTCTCTGAAAAATCTGTAATCCTTAACTTGACACCCAGCTTTTTGGCCGACACCTCCGCTTGTCCGGAATCAAAAAAATAGCTCTTGAAAACCAGGGCTTCAATTTTTAGTTTTTGTTCTAATAATAATTTCGTTGCCAGAATGGAATCTAACCCCCCTGACAGCAAAACCAAGGCTTTGGCTTTTTTCATTGACGAATTATTGTATGTCTTCAGTGATTTTCTGGCCGTCAGGCAGCGACTTGTTGGGCCAGATTTTTTTTCCCGGATAAACAACAACTCCGGCGCCTGCCCTTACTTTGTCTCCGATGATTGCTCCGAATTTTGCCTTCTTGGTATCAACAAGCTTCCCCTTAATCAAGGTTTCTACGGTTCTTCCATTTTCATTAAAGTTCAAAGTAGTCGTGCCCGTGCCTAATTCGCAACTATCGCCGACCACGGAATCGGCGATAAAAGAACCGGCGCCTATTTCTGTCTTATCCCCTATAATAGAATTATCTATGGTTGCTCCTTCTCCTATCTCAACACCCTCCCCGATGCTGCTGAATTTCCTGATAAAGCAATCTCTGCCGACCCTGCCATGCCTGCCGATATAAACCGGGCCTTCTATGCGCGTCCCGCTTTTTATAACCGTTCCTTTGCCTATCAATAAATTTCCTGAAATCTCGCACCCTTTCTCTATTTTTCCCGATATCTGCTCTTCCGCATTTTCTAATAAGGCCCGGCTGGCATCCATAAGGTGCCAGCAAAATGAAATCGGAATCCACTTTCCCGCTTCCTGAATATCTAACCCCCCCTTCCCGGCAATAAATTGCTTGACATAATCGGTAAATTCGTATTCCCCTCTCTCTGATTTTTCTATCGAGAATTGAAAAATATCCTTCGGCAAATAATACAGCCCCGTGTTGGCCAGATTAGAAGCCGGGCTTTCCGGCTTTTCTGTCAGGGAATCCGCTATCCCGCCCCTCTGGCTGACAATGCCAAAAAACCTCGGCTGGTCAACCTCCTTGACCAAAATGCAGGGGAATTTTCCCAAAACATTCTGGATGTCCTTTTTGCCATACAAGTCATCTCCATTTAACAACAAAAACCTGTCCTTAATAAGGGGCAGGGCGGTTTTGGCGGCATCTCCTGTGCCTAACGGCTCTGCTTGCAGCGCGTACTTTATCTTAATGCCTCCGTATTTTTTGCCAATTGTTCTTTTAATTTCTTTGCATCTCTCGTCCGGCCTGATAACCAAAATCGCGGTCTCCACCAATCCATCTAATTGTTCTAAATTATGCTCCAAAATACTCTTGCCGAGGACTTTCAATAAGTGCTTTTGTTTCGTGGAAGAAAGGGGCTGCATTCTTTCTCCCCGGCCAGCCGCCATAATGACTGCTTCCATGTCTTTATATTTCAAAATTATCCTTTGCCAGCGAAAAGGCCTTTTTATTCAAGTCAAAGCCCCTGGGCACATTGCTTTTAATCGCTTTCAGAAGATTTTCCGGGCTGACGGGAATTAGTCCCTTGTGAACCGCTCCCGACAAGACAAAGACCCCTGCCAAAACAGCTAAACCAAAATTTTTCTGCACCGCTTCCGAGGCCTTAACAGTATAAATTTTTCTGGCAAAAGGCCTGATTTCAAAAATTATTTCTTTCAATCCCGGGAGCTTCTGGCTCCCGAAAGAAGGCGAATAAATCTCAAAATCGTTAATCAGGAAAATTGTCCTCTTTTTTGAAGCATAATAGCAACCCTTCAGGGCCTCGCTCCTTTCAAGAGCCAAAACCAAATCTGCCTCGCCTTGGGAAACGAGGGGCGAAAAAATGTTTTTCCCCATCCTAATCTGGACCGTTACTGAACCGCCCCTCTGGGAAAGACCGTGAAGTTCAGACGTCTTTACTTCAAAGCCCTGTAAAAACCCGGTTTCAGTAATTATCTTGCCTAAGGTTATCGGCCCCTGTCCGCCGACTCCTGTTAAAATTATGTTAAATTGTTTATTATTTTTTTTCATTTTTTAATCCGCACGCACGGCCCCCGGGCAATAATAACTGTTGCCTCGTCTTTTTTAAGAAAGGCCTTCACTGCGCTTACAAATTCTTTATAATCCTTTGCCGGCTCTATTATTTTCAAATGCCTGATTCCGCAAGCCCTGACTATCTCTTCTAATTTTACTTTCTGCCCTTTTTCTTTCCTGCCCGATTCAGCTATGCCCGGATACGGTTGCTGACCGGTCATGGCCGTAATTTGATTGTCCATTAAGATAATCAAGGGATTGGACTGATTGTGCACGATATTGATGAGGGCCGGTATGCCGGAGTGGAAAAAACTTGAATCGCCGACAAAAGAAATCAGTTTTTGCTTTTTGTCCGCCTTTTTGATTCCATGCGCCACCCCCAGAGACGAGCCCATGCAGAGCAGATAATCCTGAATGTTATGCGGGGGAAAAGAAGCTAGCATATAGCAACCAATGCCTCCGCCGAAAACCACATCTTCGTTTTTCAGCCCCGCCTCTTTGACTGCCTGCTTGACCCCGTTAAAAACAGACCAATAAGGACAGCCGGCGCAGAGGTTCGGGAATCTCTGCGGAATTTTCAATTTCCCGCCCGAGACGGGCAAGCTGATTTTCAATTTTTTGCCAGCAAGATTAGCGATAGCAGATATAACAATCTCCGGAGTCAATTCCTTCGCCTCTGGCAGCAAGCTCTTGCCCATAATTTCTAATTTCGGGTTGATGTCTTTTGCCAAAATTTTTATTTCTTTTTCCAGATATGGGTCCAGCTCCTCAACGATTAAAACTTTTTTCAATGGCTCGATAAACCCCGCTATCTTCTTTATCGGCAAGGGATGGAAAAATCCTAATTTCAAAACAGGGATTTTCAGATTAAGCAATTGGAGGGCTTCTTTCACATATAAATAACTGACCCCGGAAGTGATTATGCCGATTTTAGCCGAATCCGACCAATCATCAATCAAATTAACGACTGACTCTTCCGCCACCTTTCTGATTCCTTCGATTTTATCCAACAGCTCTTCATGCATTTCCAAAACTCTTGGCGGCATTGTCACGAATTTCTTGTAATTTTTTACAAAACCAATTCTCTCCTTTGGCCGTTCTATCTCTCCCAATTTAACAATGCTGCTTTGGTGGGCCACTCTGGTGGTCAATCGCAAAATAACCGGAATTTCAAACTTTTCAGATAGGTCAAAAGCGAACTTGGTAAAATCTTTGCATTCCTGCGGGTCAGACGGCTCTAATATGGGGATATGCGCCAAATAAGCGAAGCCTCTCGTGTTTTCCTCTTCCTGACCAGAGCTGTGGCAGGAAGGGTCATCTGCCACCACAATGACTGTCGGGCCTTTTGACCCGGTATAGACAAAGGGCAGGAGGGCGTCACTGGCCACATTCAAGCCGAAACTTTTCATCGCTACCAATGCTTTTAGATTGGAAAAACTGGCCCCGATGCCCGCTTCCAAGGCAACCTTCTCGTTTATTGAATATTCAAAATAAAAATTCCCCTGGCCTGCTTTTTCAAGCAAAGAAAAGCCGTCTCCAATTTCCGAGGCCGGGGTGCCGGGATAAGTGGAAACAAATTGAACGCCCGCTTCCAGGGCTCCTCTCATCACAGCGAAATTTCCCAAAAGAATCGCTCTTTCGCCAGCTGGTTTATAAAGTAGTTTCTCAATATTCATGGTAAAGACATCTTATCATATAAAAAGAGGGGGATAAACTGCAATTATTCAACAGTAACGCTTTTCGCCAGATTTCTCGGCTTATCAACGTCTAAACCCTTTTTAACAGCAACATAATAAGCAAAGAGCTGGGTGGGGACAACCGAAAGAACGGGGCTAAGCATTTCTAAGGTTTTTGGCACAGATATAACATCGTCGGCCGACAAATTATCTCCTTCTGTCGCTATGGCTATGACCCTGCCGTTCCTGGCCCTTATTTCTTCAATGCTGGAAAGATTCTTTTTATAAACGCTGTCTTTGAGCGCAATTACAAAACTGGGGAAATCTTTATTAATCATAGCAATCGGTCCGTGTTTCATTTCTCCCGCAGGCATGCCTTCGGCGTGGATATAGGAAACTTCTTTGAGTTTAAGCGCGCCTTCCAGGGCAACCGGATAGCTGTACTTTCTCCCAAGATAAAAAAAATCCTTAAAATCAGAATATTTCTCAGCCAATTTCTTGATATTTTCTTTTTTCTCTAAAACCCTTCTA